>JAYWIG010000284.1:0-8564 GCA_043789035.1 Betaproteobacteria bacterium | reverse complement strand
TTAAACTCAAAGTCTCGCGCTGCCTCAAGTGCTCCATACTCTGTCTCGTTGCGGCTTATTACGTCGTCTTGTAGTGCCTCCCATAACTCATCGGCATCGTCCTGAGACAAACCTTCTTGCATTGACGAAAAACGGTCTTGCACATAGGCTTCGAACTGGTCTTTGTCGTACTCTTTAGTTACGCCTGCTTGCACCTTTTCGGCCCAATACGAAGGGTTAATCCTGCCTTTATCGTCGCGGAAAAACTTAAACATATCTTCGAGTCTCTTAAACACTATCGTGCCCATATCGCCGGTAAAGCATAGATACCCCGGCCATGTGATAATGTCAAAGAGATAAACTCCAGTGCCCGGTTTTTGAAACCGCAAGTGTCTATGCAGGCCATCGTTTTTAATGACCGTCATCTGATGGTCTTTAGTGTTTTTTGGGAAGCTCTCGATAGCTTGTAGTTCTGCTTTGCCGCTCACTCCTTACCCCCAATCACATAAATAAGTTTCTCGCTGTCGTAGACTAATCCGGCTTGACGAGCTAATGCAGACCTGTACCAGTACTTGTTATTTGCTAACTCTGCCGGATTCGGTGGCTCAAAATTACCATTGCAACCCATTAGCCAATTAACAGCCTTCATTAATCTATCCACAGTCGCGCCATCGTCGCTTGGCTCATTGAGTGCGCGGATTTTGGCAGCGATTGAATCTAGCTTCTCATAAAAAATTCCAGAAGTTTGATTAACTTTTTCTAGCTCATCTAGTTCGGCAAATTTACTGCCCAATTGGGAAAACAACGCAAACTGACAACTAATCGCATCACGCTCAGTAATAAGCGCTTCAAGCTCGATTCGTTTTTGTAGGCTGTTCATTTCGTAACTCTCGGATCAATGCGCGGAATGGTTGGGTTTTCAGATACGCTGCAATCATCGACAAAACAAGATTCGCATAGCGGCCCTTCATCGCCAACTCCATACAACGAATCTTCTTCGCATCGCTCGGTTGGTTGTTCGCACAAGGCGCAAAGCTGGATTTTTGGCTTCCACTTGTGTTTAGTTGTCATGTATTTACTATCTTTACCTGATCTACTAAATTAAACGCTTCATGAAACGAGCCTTCTCCGGTATCGCCCGATAAAAACAAATCAAGAGCGCGCAGCAAAAACTGCAGCTTTGCCGCCTGAATTTGAATGCTTGCTATGCCGTTCAGCCCTGCTGGTGAAATTAAGTACGAATCGTTTTTTGATTTATCGAATGTTTGCGATGCCTTCAAAATGTCGCCAAGTTGATCCGCAATCGATTGAAGACCGTGGTAAGAATAATCAATAGTTCCTCCGCTCATTTCATCGACTCCGTAAACGCCTTGAGCGCTGCTTCGGCATCTTCTGCGGTGTGGAAAACTAAACCGGCGCTAACCTGCGCCCAAGTAAACAAACCTGCTGCGCGGCCAGCACCTTCACAGAAAATAAAATAACAAGACTCGTCTTTGTTATCCTTAGCCCACTCCAACGTCACAGGCACCGGAGTGATGATCGTGCGGGTTAGGGTTTTGGGCTTTGCTCTGATGCAAGCACCTTCGACAAATGCAGTATTCATTGACCCGCGTACAGACTCCCAACCTATTGGCGTTTTAAGCTCAACATCATCAATCGAACCACCAGCATCGACCACAGCTTTCAAAATGTTTACTTTTTCTGCGAATGTTTGCATTACGTTACTCATGGTCTTAGATAAGCTTTGACGGCTCAGTAATTTTTACTTTGACTTCTTCGGCTAGGTACTGGCTAAGGACACTCACTTGATCTTGGCTAACCTCTGAGCTCGCAGAACAAATAAACTCAATGTAACCGCCGTCTAGTGGCTGAATTTGAAACTTCTTAACCGTCGCACCGTACAATCGAACACCGCCGATAGCCAGGTCGCAAAGGTTAATTTCGTGGCTGTAACTAATCGGTGCGAGTTTTAGATTTTTCACAGCCATCATGACTTCGCCAGTCTCGCCAGCTAAATCAGGCTCGCCTAATTTTTGGTTGTTATACAGCCAAAGGAAGGGCGTCAGGCCGGTGTCGAAATAATCAAGAACGAATCGCGAAGTCCGCTTAAATTTGATCTTTATATCGGCGCAAAGAATTTCGCCATCTTTACCTTCCTTCCGTAGATTCAAGTGTGCAATTGTGGCGTTGTCAGAAATGACGAATGCGGGTGTCTGGGTAACTTCTATTGTTTCTGTCATATCTTCTTTCGCGTGGTGAGAGGTTGGGGTTAGGCGGCTTGTAATACCGGGGCCGTCGTCAAACTTGCTTTAGCCAACACAATTTTCTCGCACAAAGCATCGCAGATTTTTAGAAATTGTTGGCCGCTATAAAGCTTCGCGGATTTATCGGTGGCGACATGCTCAAAGCCTAGATTCAAAAGGTTTTCTGCAGTCAGAGCGAAGCCAAGCAAACTAGAAATTTCTCCTAGTTTTAATGTTGTATTGGCAAGTCTTAGATGTTCTTTTGATAATTCGGTATCTACTACTTGGCTTGCTTGCGCTGATTGCTGAGCGGTGCTTGGGCTAACCTGACGCAACGGTTCTCCGATTGCAGCCAAATTAGGTTCCGCCTTAGCTTCGGGAGTTTGCAACAGCGTAGCGTAAGCGGCCTCTTGCGCAGCCCTTTCTTCAAGCTGACGTTTTGCTTCTGCTTTGACCTTTTCATCCTCAATGTGCGCGGCAATTCGCTGCTTAACCACCGCCTCAAGATCAACAGAATCCTTAAGTACAAGCGATGCAGTGTCGGGAAATAATGATTTGTGTTCGCTTGCGTGAGCAACCAAAACCGCTAGGCATGCGCGAATTTTTTCAGCTAAGGAGCTCGCCTCAATCATTCCGTTGTTCAGGGCGGCATTTGCCGCATCACGAAGGCTTGAAACTGTTTTTTTACCCTTAATGGCCGCGCCAAAATCAACGGCAGGAGCAACTAAGTAAGGCTTTGGAAAGCCCCCGTTGAGCGTCGCAATATACGCGTCAAACTTGGCCCTGTACTCTTGCACAATTTCTATTCGAATCGCTTCTTTTCGGGCCTTCACAAGCTTTTCTAAACTTAGGCGCTTTAATCTCATGGCCTCTGTGATCTCGTCGATCATTCGAAAAGCCTCATCAATGCTTGCGGTTTGGCTAAGCGCGTGTTGCTTTGCCGCTGCCAGCTTTCCTTCGACGTCCGAGCACCAGGTAACGGTTTTCTCGGCATTAGCAAAATCTTCATCGGTCAACAAGTTGGTATTGATCGACTCAACAACGGCCATCGCATGAGACTTGTACTCGGCTAGATTGTTTGCCCGCACTTCGCCTGTCATTTGAATCAATATCGCGGGTAAATTTGCTGGCGACTTACCTTCCACCACTACGGCCTCGGCGGTAGGCGTGTACGCCAAAAGATCGGCCTCAAGCAAAGCCCAGCTCTTTTCAATAAACACGGCCATTTCATCATCCGATTCATACCAGCAATGGCGCATATCTTCGAGCGTTTCGCCGTTCCACTTAGACGCAACAAATAGAATCTTTTCAGCACCCGAAACCATGCATTGCTGCTGCATTTGGAATTGGTACATTGCTGGCAAGTCTTTGCCAGTACAGCCGTCAACCATGATTCTGCGAAGTTCATTGTTCAATGACTTATGCTCATAGCCAACTTTATAGTTCATCGTTAGCCCATCGAACGACGCGCCTAGATTGCCTTTGGTTCCTACGACTGGGTATAGGTCTTCACCGATTATCTCTTCGGCATAGGGGCGAGCAAGCGCTTCAAACCTGTGTCCATTATCGAAAATCGTTTGTGTAAACCTATCGGTTTCTCCTGTGATTCCAGTTGAAAGCCTCTTCAACAATTGGTCACGAGTTGTGTACGCTGAAACGTTCATCATTGCCGGTGCATCTGATGCATTGCGATACTTTGACCGGTGCGCCAACCACTCAGGTGAGCTTTGAACTAAGTTATGAATAATCATGCTTGGTCACCGTTTTGTTTTGGTAGCTCTTTCATCATTTCAATCAATGATTTCTGATCACCGGTTAATGTGTATTTAGTCTCCAGAACTGCAATAAGTTCGGCGGCAGTTTTAGGGCTTTTGCCCCATTGAGGCATCATCGCTTCAAATTTTTCGTTAGCTAGATCTGGAAGAGTTTCTGGTACCCTTTCAACTGGCCCCATATCTTTTTCTTTTGCCGGAATTATTTCTAATTCATCAGGTGTGTACACGCCAAGAATTGCACCAGGAGCATAGGCACGCCCCCAGTTTTTGACCTGCAAATACCCTAATTGCTGCTGAATATTTGCCTTCCACAATGGTGAATTTTTTGTGCTCACATCGCTGGCTGCTAACCATGTACCCCATACAATTGCAGTCTCGCCAGAAGGTATTGCTCCAACTCTGCATTTGACAGATGCGCCCGAACCTTCGTACTCATAGTGAAAACGTCCGCGAATGGCTCCGTTTGACTGCAAGACTGCGTTAACAAGCTGTGCCTCGTAACCCAAAGTGCCATTCACCAAGTGAGTTTTTTGGGCGACTGACCATGGATTCATCCCCCACTGCATTGACTGCATGGTTACTGCAAAGCAATCACTTTCGTTACCCTGCAAATGCTTTGGAACAGTAGCCTTTCCACTCGCCATAAGCGCTGCGACCTTGCTAACTGCATTCAAAGCATCAACATTCATCATCACTGACACTGCGCTTTGGCGCTCTACGACTTCGGTTACTTCTGTAAGTGCATTCATTTCTTCTGATCCTTTAGTTTTAGTTGTTGAGCAAGCCACTTAGATAAGATGCCTTGCTGTGCTTGTTTTTCCGCTGGTACGTACTGCCAGTTTTTGTTTTTCCAGTTAGCTACTTGCATAACCACTCCGCTAAAGCAAAACCGATTAAACTACCGGCACATAAGACAATCAGTAACTGAACGATCTTTGGGATTTCGCGTTGCATTTCTATGTGCTTGATCATTGGTGATCTCATGCCGCACGCTCCAAATCCCAAGGTGCGTCCATCAGCTTGGCATTGGCTTCAGCCTGAGCTTCGCCAGCATCGCAATCGTAAGCGGCTTTTTTTGCAGCAGCTATTTTTTCTTTGACAAACTCGCCAAAAGCTGCATTCAAATTCTTCGCGGCTCTGCCATCGTTCGGTGCCATTTCAAGCAACTCAAATGCTGCGTTTAAGAGCAAATCTTGATCGCCGTTTTGAAGTAAGCCCTGAACAAATTCAATCGCCAAATCATCGTGTTCCATTGCATATCCTTAAAAAATCAACCCTTCGGTATCAGACCGCACCGAGTGCTTTGCTAAACGATTACTGTGTTGTTTGGGCTGATGAAATAATATTACCAAATGGTAAAAGCAATGTCAACCAAGTGGTAAAAAATATATTTCAAGCGCAAAAAAACCACCGCGAGGTGGTTCTATTTGGTTTTTGTTGTTCGGTTTATTAAGTAGCGAATTCCCTAGTCTAGGTATTTGACGACGGAAAACCTTACTTTCTTGTTTGAAAGCCCCATAAGCAACCCGGGTCCGGTGCGCATGACCCCAGCAAAAGAGGTCGCGCTATCAAGTTGAATTGCAGCGTTTCCGCCTTGTTTTTTTATCTCGCTTGCAACTGCGGTTCGCAGTATTGCCATGTCGCCCAATCCTTCGCCGATTTTGCTGTCAATAACGCCAATAACGATGTATCTCCGCGGCGGTGCGCCGTTTGACCAAAAGTCGATGCCATCAGTTACGACTTTGGTTCCTCCCTCACCCTCTTGAACGGCATTTTTACCTTCATAAGGTTGAAAATTGACTGTTGCACAGGCTGACAATGCTGCGATTAACGAAACTATGGCTATAAAGCGCATGAAGACTCCTAAAATTATGTTGATGCAGGATGGGTTTTGGGGGTTTCGTTTTGCTACAAACCTCCTTTTCCTGATTTATCGCGAACTCTTCCAATAACTGCTATCTGCTCTTGAGCATCACCAGGCGGCACAGTTTCTTCGGCGTAGCGCGGGTTGTCGCTTTGCAGAACGATGGTTCCGTCTAACCGACGATACAACCTCTTCACCTTTAAATCGTCGCCATAGCGCACTGCGTATACCTTACCGTCAACAATCTGTTGCTCACCAAGATTCACAAGAATGGTGTCGCCATCAAAAAGGGTTGCTTCCATGGAATCTCCGCGCACCTTGAAGCGCTTGCAATTGGCGGGGTTAATTCGTTCTTTAACGAACCATTCAAGCCTATAAGTTGCTGGCTCACCCAATTGATCAATTTCATAACTAGCCTGCCCTGATCCAGCAGCAAACGTTACGGTTGATTCCGCAATAAACACGCTTTCTTGAAAAGCTGCGCCCACTGTGTAGCTTGGCTCAGGCTCCTTGACTTGAAAAGGGGCTGAAATGTTTGGCTTATCTAAAGCGTACTTTGCAAGCCCTAAGCATTCTTCAATATGCCTTGCCATGCGCTCACCAATTGGCCTTGACCCGCCTTTTTCTGGATCAGAAAGCATTCTCGTTACATACGAATCGGGCTTTGCAATTTTTGCCGCAAACAACGTTTGTTTGTTCTTAAAGTTTTCGGAAATTAACCTTTTTACGTTCAGGCGACGAGCTTCACTTGGGTCCATGCCGCAATCTTGACTTAGGAGCAGGTTTTGGAAAATGACCATATGGAAAGGTTCTGATTGCATTATTTGTTACCATCTGGTAAATTATTGGAATGGAAAAACTTAAACTTTATTTGGATGCGCTTACAGCTCCCGAAAGAATTGCTTTTGCAAAGCGATGCGGCACAACTATCGGGTACTTCGGAAAAAACATAAGCAGCAAGAAGAAGCTTTTGTTTAGCCCCGGTCTTTGCGTACGAATCGAAAAAGAGTCGAAGCGCGTCGTTACTCGCAAAGACTTGCGAAGCGACTGGGCTGAAATTTGGCCTGAGTTGAAGGATGCAGCTTGAAATGTCCATGAAAAAATTTTGCCGCTTTTCGCCTCTCAACTGCGCACAACAACGTTGTGAGGTATGAATATGACTCAACTAGCACTACCCGTTGAAGTTGATTTTTCATCGTTAAAGCGCAAAAAATCGCTAGGCGCGGCAATCGTTGAATGCATCGACTTAAGCGGCCTTGAGCACAAGCAATTACCGTTTGATAAGGGGCAGTTAAGCCGCTGGGAGTCTGAGGGCGAGGGCATCAAATGGTGCAAGCTAACTCAACTGATGGACGCTTGCGGTAATGACGCTCCGTTGCTTTGGATGCTCTCAGACCGTGGCTATGACTTATCAAGCCTGCGTAAAGTGGAGTCAGTCACAGAAACAGAAAACAGATTATTACGCGAAGAAGTTGCAGCACTTCGGCGAACTTTAAAAGCTCAACTATGAGCAACCATTTTCATGATGTCTCCCTCCGTGCCAGCGATGGCCTTACCCATGCGCTTAAAAACGCATGGGCTTTTTTGAGGGCTAACTAATGCAAACCGTCGCGCCTGAAACTTTATTAAACACGCCTAGGTTTTCGGGCTCAGGCGCGGCGGTGGGCATGCTAAATAAAGGTCAACTATGAACGAAACATTAGATTTTCTTTTAGCGAACTATGCGGACGTTTTGATTATCTCTTTAGTAATGCTTTTGGCTTGCTTAGTGATTTGGTTGCCCGACCTAATCAAAGAAGAACGCGAGTGGAAACGCATGGAGCGCGAGATTGAAATGGAAGAGCGGGCGGCGCGTAAAAAGCATTTAAACGTGGCTGAAAAATGAATCTTCTTATAGCAATTTTAATCAGCACTTTGGTCGGCAATGCGCTGGTGTATTACAAAAACAAGCTGCTAGAGAAGCGCCAATTATGGGGGTGGGCAAACACATGAGCGATAAATCAAAAACTGGCAAGGCTACAAGCAACATGCTTAAGCGTGTCATCGTGTTTAAAAACCTGCCATTTACGAACATCGAATATGCAAGAACTTTTGATATTTCGTTATCTTGCGCGAACCAAGATACTGCCAAGCTATTCGACGATGGAGTAATACAAAAGCGCGAAAGGCTGACATCAGCGGGTAGAACTTATTTTGTTTATTCGCTTGCTAAATCGACAGCAGAAATTGATTTTATGCGTCAAGAGCGGTTTGCAATCGAAAAGCAACGCAGGTCGGAAACATGCAAAAAAGCGCATGAAAAACAATTTGATCCGCCCGATTACAAGCCTTTACCTCTTGCTGTCATTGCGGCGATGAATAACCCGTTTTCAGGGGCGGTATTGTGATTTATTTAGCATCGCCATTTACAAGTAAAAAGCAGGGTTCGGACGCTTTAAATCAGCAATTCGACAGGGCTAAAGACGCTGCAAAGTACGCGGCTAGGCTATGGGCTTATCTTGACCAGCCAGTGTACTCGCCGATAGCGCATGGTTACGCTATCGAACCATTTATGACGAACGAGCATAAAGAAGATCACGACAGATGGATGCTTCATTGCTATCAGATGCTCGGACGCTGCAATGAACTATACGTGCTTTGCATTGATGGTTGGCGCGAATCAAAAGGCGTTCAACTTGAGATCGTGAAAGCGCTTGAGCTTGG
>JAYWIG010000283.1:0-8579 GCA_043789035.1 Betaproteobacteria bacterium | reverse complement strand
CAGCGTGCTCTTCCTGAATCACATACCCGGTAGCCTCCCAGAAAATGCCGCCATGGGCCATCATGAAATGATTTTTTCCTGCCGGAGGTATCTGAGATAGAAACGCGACGGTGCGCGCCTTCTGCGCAGGATCTTTACCGACTTGCCCCTCACCAGAAAGCAGTTCGGTCGTTTGAGCGCCATCAACGTAGTACGCAGCGGATTCAATCGCTCTGCAATATCGGCTCACAAAGCTTTGGGCAATAGGTATCGAGGCCTTGTGAAAAGATGCTCCGCTCACTTTCATTGCCGCTCTGCCTTCATCGGACAGCGACCGTTGCGTTTCGCACTTGTCGAGATCGAAAGTTCCTTTTGCTCGATTGTCCCGCTCTAGTTCAAGTTGTTCGTATTGGGTTCGCCCGTGCCGCATATAGACGATGTACCCGCCTTTTGCCAATGCAGCAGAAATCTCCGCAGCACTTTTTAGCAATGGTGGCCTTTCCGTTGCTGGGCCGGGCAAAAAGTTAGCCGCATTGAAGCCAGGTAAAGCGCGCGCTTTTTGAATCGCCTGATCGGCTTCACTGCCTTTGAAGGCGGGATTGATCGAATTTGTGCTGCAGCCAGCCAATGAACATAGCGCCAAAACGATTAGGAGTTTCATAAGCGAGCCTTTAGATGAATAGTTCAGTCGATCAAACTAGCGGCACCTGACGTGCTTTATAACAACGCTGAGATATTAGCGTTATCTGATTGAAACGACTCTGATACCAAAGCGTGAGTAAGCGAATTGCCACCAACCACACTAAAACTCATCAGCGCAATGTGCTGAATTTGTTCCAAAACTAACTTTGTTATCAATTTTTACTTAATACGAAAGACCATCATGAAATCACTTATCTCTACTATCGTTACTGCCGTCGCTTTGACTTCTGGTTTCGCAACAGTTGCCTCTGCAGCAAGTTTTAGCGAAGCTACTGAATATAGCTCAAGCGTAAGTACTTTATCGCGTGCGTCGGTTGCCGCAAGCGCCGCTGCAGCGGCTGCTCCAATGGAAGCCACTGCGGTTCCAACCGTTGCTTCGACATTGAGCCGCGATCAAGTTCTTAACGACCTAAAGGCTGGCCCCCGTCAAATTCAAAATGAATTAACTGCAAGCCAGTTGAACTAAGCCCAAAACCAACTCAATCGCACAACATGAAAGCAATCGCTGCAATGAATCTCAAACATCTGACTTTGATCATTGCAGTGAGCATTGCCACCTACGGGTTAATCCCCGCGATAGTGGGAGGTGTCATGAAGTTCTATAAGGAGATTGCTTACCTACTTCGTGGTGTGCCAATGTAAGGGTTTTAGAATTGGCTTAATGTCTATTACTTTAAAGCAATTCATTATCGGCTTCGGCCTGTTCGCGCTTGCCGCTTCTCTGATTGAAGGCATAGCTCTGACGGTTCTTAAAAAAGACTATAACTGGCGAGCTGCTGGTGCGTCTCTCTTTATTGCGGCAGGGCGTCGGCTGGTCGATTTAGTTCCTATCGCAGTGGCCTTTCCCGGTGGCATGTGGCTTTACGAAAACCGTATTTTTAATATTCCATTGACCCAATGGTGGGCTTGGGCACTATTGTTTTTTGGGTTAGAGTTTTTCTATTACTGGTATCACCGAGCTGCGCATCGTACTCGCTGGTTCTGGGCATCGCATTCCGTACATCACAGCCCGAATGAGTTTACTTTCAGTGCGGCATACAGATTGGCGTGGACGAGCAAGATAAGTATGGCCTTGGTGTTTTATCTACCGCTCGCGTGGTTGGGCTTTCCACCGCAGATGATCCTAGCTGCGTACGCAATTAATCTTCTTTATCAATTCTGGATTCATGCCGAGTGGATACCGAAACTTGGTTTTCTTGAAGGTATTGTGAATACGCCCTCGGCACATCGAGTGCATCACGGAGCAAACCTTGAGTATCTCGACGTGAACTATGGCGGGATTCTGCTGATATTTGATCGCATGTTTGGCACTTACCGCACAGAGCGCGAAGATGTGAAGTTTCGCTACGGATTGGTAGAGCCGCAACTATCAAATAACCCATTCAAAATTTTGTTTTCTCAATGGATCTATTTGATAAGAGACATTGTTCAATCGAAGAGCCTCCTGACTGCTTTCAAGTATTTAGTGAAGCCGCCTGGCTGGTCGCCGCATGCTCGGGGAAAAACAACCGAAGAACTGAGGCGAACGAATCAACTTAGGCCGTTTCATGAAAAATAAACCCAGTCGTAAATCGCTCGCCTGATCTCACCTCACTCACCCCGTGCCGCAGGTCCACTCGATAACTGCCTCTTCCTGCAACAAGGGCACGACAGTTGGTTTGATCTGGCCTGCATTATGGCAACGGCTTCGCATTTCTCTAAGTGTTGAGGGGAAGCGTTGCTCTATCCCCATTATCTCGTGCCAATGGTTGGCCACTTTCGCAAGCGGGGGGTACAGTGCCTAACGTATTGCTTGATGTGCTTCGGGCAACGGGTATTGAAAGTATTTGTACTCGCTTAATCCGAAGCCATGACGCGCCATCACTACTCGGCTTCTATATAAGGTTTCGTTTGAGTATTGCTCGCTAATTGCTTTGCACTCCTCGGGCGTAAGTAATGCCCCGGTTCTTGTATGGCTATGAAGATGAAGATGCTCTGCCAATGAATCCCAATGAAGCTGTTCGATTCTTTCGGTGATGGATGGCTTCATTTCGAACCATCTGGTAGTTTGGTTAGCTGCATCTCAGTATCGAGTAGTTTTCGCTTTCTCTCAAGACCCCAGCGATAACCGCTTAGTTCCCCGTTTCCGCGAACCACTCGATGGCAGGGTATAGCCACCGCCAAAATGTTACTGGCGCAGGCAGTTGCCACTGCACGCACGGCTTTGGGTTTGTTAATTTTTTCCGCTACTTCTGAGTAGCTTGCAGTTGTACCGACAGGGATCTCTTGTAGCGCTTTCCAGACTTGCTGTTGAAACACGGTGCCACGAATATCGAGCGGCAAATCCAATGCCTTTTTGGGGGCCTCGATATAGGAAAGTACCCGTTCTAGCCAATCGTCGAATTGTGGGTCGGTTGTTAGTAAAACAGCATTTGGAAATCGTGCGGTTAGCCTCGCATTCAAAACCGGCTCATCATCACCAAATTCGATGGTGCAGATACCGCGTTGCGTTGCTGCGATCAATATTAATCCGAGCGAGCAAGTGCGAATCGAGACGCGAATGGCTTCGCCCGCACCACCGGTTTTATAAGCTTTGGGCGTCATGCCCAGCATGGCATTACTCGATTCGTAAAAGCGACCGGATGAACTAAAGCCAGCGTCATAAATGGCTTCGGTGACTGAATTTTTTGATTTCAATGACTGCCCGATTTGGGCTATTTGTCTGGCCTTGAAGTAGTCCAAAGGCGTAACGCCAGTTACATCTTTAAATACACGATGGAAATGATGGGTGCTTAGATTTACTTTCGCAGCAAGGTTGGCGAGCGATACTTTTTCTTCGCTCTCATCGATGATTCTGCAGGCTTGCAAAATCGCCTGAGTTTGTTGTTCGCGCTTGGATAGACCATCAGGTGCGCAGCGAAGACAGGGACGAAAGCCCGCAGATCGAGCGTCTTTATTGGTCGCAAAAAAGCGCACATTGCTGCGTTTAGGCGTGCGGGATGGGCAAGACGGGCGGCAGTAAATGCCAGTGGTTTTCACGGCAAAAAGATATTGCCCGTCGAGCGAGGCATCCTTGCGCAGTACGCCTTCCCACTGGAAGTTTGAAGTGTTGGAGTTCATTTTTAATGGCTCGAAGAATGACGATAACGCATTTTTCAATCAAGCCAGTTTTTCTGAACTCCGAAACTTGCTTTCAAACTAAATCGTTAAGCCGACTCGATGCGCTCAGCCAAACCAATCAAGCTGCGATCACTACCAGGCGGCCCAAGTAAGCTGATGCCAAGCGGTGCATCTAAGCGAGTGGCTAGCGGCAAGCTGAGCTGCGGAAAACCAGCCAAGCCTGCAATACACAACATTTGAATGGCGTTGTTGCGGTACTTGTCGAGGCCCGCCTCGTCGTCTGAAATAAGTGGGGCAATGTCTGGCATGGTTGGCATCATTAACACACCATCGTCGCCAAGGATATCGAGCAGCTTTGCGCGGTAGCGTTGGCGAAAATCAGTTGCGGTCGTGACTTGCTCATCAGTCACTTTACTCGCCCACTCGAATCGTGGAGCAACACCGGCCCCAAGTGGTGGATGATACTTTTGAATCAGAGGGCCATCGACCTGCCAAGCTTCGCGCCCTTGTAAATAGCGAAAATTCCAGTACATAGTTTCGAAGCTTTCGAGAACAACCTTTGCGGGGGTTGCGCTACCGAGTGCTGATTCGATACGGGCACGCGCCGGGGCGAATGCTTTGGTGACGGTGGGGCTGAGAAGTTTCCATACCTCGGTTGGCAGGAGTAAACGAATTTTTTTGGGCAGCGGCTTTGAGTCGACGCCCAATAAAACATTGGCTACTCTGGCAAAGGTTTTTACGTCTCTCGTGAACCATCCGCAAGTATCAAAACTAGGGGAAAGATCAAGCGCACCACTCAAGCTCACACGACCATGAGTGGGACGAATGCCAACCAATCCACAATGGCTTGCCGGTGCGCGTACACTGCCACCGGTATCGGTACCTAGTGCGATATCGCATAACCGATTCGACACTGCACCCGCCGAGCCTGAGGATGACCCGCCGGTAATTCGATCCGGCGCGTTGCCATTGATGGGTGAACCGAAGTGCGCATTTTGGCCGTTCATCGAAAAAGCGAGTTCGTCCGTGATGGTTTTGCCAACAAACCGTGCCCCCGCATCTAAAAGCGTTTGTACTGTAGGCGCGGTCGTGCTCTTGATGCCAGACATCGCCAGAATAAATGGCTGGCCACCACTAGTGGGGTAACCCGCGACATCGAACAAGTCTTTCACGCCAAAGCTTAAACCCGACAGCGGGCCAGTTGCGGCCCGTGCCACGGGTACTTCAGGGTAAGGCATAAATGAGCGCGAGGTGTCGTGAACCAAGGGCATGACAGTTCCTTAAGAGTTGTTTAGTAGGGCGATCTTTTCGGTGTGTAGGCAACGCGCAGAGTGATCTGCGGCGAGTACTTTCATCTCGGGACGAATTACTTGGCATTCGCTATCGGCAAATTTGCAGCGTTCGGCAAAAGCGCAGCCTGTGGGTAATGCCGATAGATCTGGCGGAGCACCCTTAATCGTATCTAGGCGAGAGCCTTTAGCCAACGCGCCGTGGGCCCGACTTTTTAAGAGCGCCATAGTGTAGGGGTGGCGTGGCTCGCGGATCATAGTTCTGGCAGAACCGACTTCAACAATTCGCCCCGCATACATAACGGCAATACGATCGGCGACTTCAAGCGCGGCGCCAATGTCATGAGTTACGAAAATCACGGACAAACCCATTTCGCGTTGCAACTCTCTTAGCAGCAACAAGATTTGAATTTGTACGGTTGCATCCAGCGCGGTAGTGGGTTCGTCTGCAAGCAAGAGTTTAGGTTCGCAGGCGAGTGCTAATGCAATCATGGCCCGCTGCCGCATGCCACCGCTCATCTCATGCGGGTAGGCTTCTAGACGTCGTTCCGGGCTAGGAATGCGCACCCGTTCAAAAAGCTGTAAAGCTCTTTTGAAAGCAACCTCTTTACTCACCGGTTCATGGCGCTGAATGCTTTCAACAATTTGCGCACCCACGGTGTAGACCGGGTCGAGCGCAAGTAGCGGCTCTTGAAAAATCATCGATGCGACCTTGCCGCGATAAGCCGCCAATGCCGAGGCCGATAAGCTTAAAACATCTTGCCCACCCACTAGCATTCGGCCTGTCATGGTTGTGGTTCGAGGTGAATGTAGGCGCAGTAAGGAACGAAGTGTGACGCTCTTGCCAGAGCCAGATTCACCGATCAACGCTACCACCTCACCTTGCTGTACTTGAAGGTCGACACCACCCACGGCAGGAACGGGTTTGCGGCCACCGGTGAAAGTCACAGTCAAATTTTGAATATCGACAAATGGCGTCGTCATTGAGTGGCCTCGCTATGGCCGCTGTCAGGCTCATATATGAGGCATGCAACCGCATGACCAGAAGCATTAATCGTCAACTGCGGTACGCGCTGGCTGCAAATCGCCTGCACGTTAGGACAACGGGTATGGAAGCGGCAGCCCGACGGCGGATTAATAGGGTTTGGTGGGTCGCCAGCTAACGGCGGTTTCTCCGTACGATGGTCAGGGTCCATCGACGGTATGCTACTGAGCAATGCTTTGCTGTAGGGGTGCAGTGGTTGCTCGAAAAGAGTTTCGCTCCCACCTATCTCAACGACTTGGCCCAAGTACATCACCATCACTCGATCGGAGATGTAGCGGACGACGTTTAAATCATGGCTAATGAAGATATAAGTGAGGTCAAACTCTTCGCGTAAATCGAGAAGTAAATTCAGTACTTGCGCTTCGACAGATTTGTCCAATGCCGATACCGCTTCGTCCAAAATAATTAAGCTTGGGTGCAACGCAAGGGCGCGAGCAATGTTGACACGCTGCCTCTGCCCGCCGGAGAGCTCGTGAGGGTAACGTTCAGCAAAGCGCTCGGGGGAGAGGCCTACTTTCGTAAGTAAATCGCGCGCCGTTTTAACCGCTTTGCTACGGCTTACACCATGCACTTGGGGCGCGAATGCAATGCTGTCTTCGATGGTGAGCCGTGGGTTCAACGAGGCGTAGCTGTCTTGAAATACCATCTGCGTTTGACGTCGATAGTCTTTCAGATTGAGCTCGCGACCACCGACTGCTTTGCCATCAAAAATAATCTCACCGCTATTGGCTTCGATCAGATGCATAAGTAGTCTTGCTGTTGTGCTTTTTCCGCAGCCGGATTCACCGACCACACCGAGCGTCTCGCCTTTGCGAACCTGAAAACTCACGCCGTCAACGGCTCTTACGACACCACCGCCCCGACCGATCAAGTCTTTCTTTAACGGGAAGTGTTTGACTAGACCTTGTACGTCAAGGAGTGGCTTGTTTAGCTCGGTCATTGCTTAATTTCCATCGCCGAGCGTAAACCGTCTGATAACAGATTAAATGCGATAGACGTGAAAAAGATCATCACGCCAGGTAAAGCTGCAATCCACGGTTGAACATATATTGCGGTGCGCAAGGTATTGAGCATCAGGCCCCACTCGGGTTCAGGTGGCTTTACCCCTAAGCCCAGAAAACTTAAACCCGATGCCAGAATCATGCTCACCGCGATAAGGCTTGTGCTGTAAACAAAGATGGGCCCAAGTACATTGCCAAGCACATGAACTCGTACTATGGTGAATGCATTGGCACCGGAAGCACGGGCGGCCTCAACAAAATCGCGGCTTCGAATTTGCGTGGTGACGCTTTCCGCTACTCGCGCAATGGGGGGGATGAAAACCACCGTGAGTGAAATCAGCGAGTTCGTAATACCTGCTCCTAATGCACCGCTAAGTGCGATAGCCAAAAGTACCGAAGGAAAGGCGTAAAACACGTCAATCGTACGCATCACGGCGCTGTTGATGAGGCCGCCTGCGTAGCCCGCCAAGATACCTAATGAGGTGCCAATGACAAACGCAAATAAAACCGGGGTTATTCCCATGAATAGGCTCAGGCGTGCACCAACAATTAAACGTGTGAGCATATCTCGCCCTAACTCATCGGAGCCAAGTAAGTAGTTTGGCGTGCCGATTGGTTTGAGTCGATTCATCATGCTCGACGCATACGGATCAGAGGGTGCCAACCACGGGCCAAACATAATCAAGATTAGCAAGAACAAAATCATCGCAGCAGCTACCAATGCAGCCGGATCTCTTACAAAACGCCTTGCGACGTTTTGCCAATAGCCGGGGCTTCGTTCCTGCATGAGCTGAGGAATCTTGCTCGGATCGACGGCGACGTTGAGCATGTTCATCGAGCGCATTTCATCTTGATATGCGGGGGTCGAGTGTGCTTTGCACGACATCAACTAAAAGATTGAGCAGAACAAAAAACATGGCAAGAACCAAAATTGTGCCCTGCAATAAAGGCAAGTCACGTTGGAAGATTGCGCTATTTAGCAAAAAACCAGTGCCTGGCCAAGAGAAAACCGTTTCAATCAAAATGCTGCCGCCTAGCAGATAACCTAACTGCAAACCCATCACAGCGAGTGCTGTAGGGGCTGCATTCTTCACGACGTGAAAGAAGATGCCGACATCGGTTAACCCCTTTGCCCGCAGGCCGACAATAAATTCTTGCGCGAGAATGTCAGCCACTAAGGCGCGTACCGTGCGCGCGATGATCCCCATGGGAATGACGCTCATCGTCACAGCAGGCAAGATTAGGTGCTTCATGTACTCCCAATTCCATACCCAATCGGCGGAGCTTCCAGGCCCAGCGCCGCCCGGCGGCAACCAACCCAAGATGACCGAAAAAACAATCACCATCACCATGCCAAGCCAGTAGTGGGGCACGCTCACACCGAGTACTGCCGTAAGAGATGCCGCCTTATCGACCCAAGAATTTTGAAAATAACCGGCCACAAAACCAAACAAACTGCCAAAG
>JAYWIG010000282.1:0-8709 GCA_043789035.1 Betaproteobacteria bacterium | reverse complement strand
CCTTTGCACAAGCCTCAATAGGGCAAAAGCAATCGTTACAATCGGCGGAACTCGCCAACGTTGCATTCCCCGATCAACCAAATATTTTAGATACCTTAGCGTTAGCGCAAGTGCTAAACGGAAAGGCAGACGACGCAGAAAAAACACTGCGTTCCGCGCTCACAATCGATCCAAACGCAATTGCACCGTTAGTGAGACTTGCCGAATTATTAAAGTCGAAAAATGACATCGAAGAAGCAAGGCGCTTAGTGTCGAACCTCGACCTACAACGGCTACCAAAAAAATACCAAGATCGCGTCAAAGCAATCTGAATAACTATTCAATCCTAACCGCAGTTCCACTCACTGCCACCATCATCATGCCGTTGGTTTCACCAAGCACTTCATAATCGAAGTCGACGCCAACGATGGCATTCGCACCAATCTCACGCGCTGCGCTTTTTAAATCTGCTAAAGCATCTGCGCGTGCACCTGCCAGTGCGCGCTCATAACCACTAGCACGCCCACCGACAACGTCGCGAACCGATGAAAACACATCTCGAAAAATGTTGGCCCCGATAATCGCTTCGCCGGTAACAACGCCAAAATACTCTGAGATGACTCTGGTAGACCCAAAATCACTGGTGGTGGTCACTAACGTTTCGTCTGCTTTTCCACTGAACCAACCCATAAAGTTTCCTTAAAGTTTATCGTTTACGCGTTGAATACTTAACCATTACCTCGGTCTATACATCTTAAACAACTGCTCTGGCCCTGGCCCGACACTAAAGTAATCGGCAGGCCCACCGCCTCGCATGACAGGTTGTGCGGCTGCAGTATCGTAAACACCATCTTTCAAATACTCTTTGGCGATATGCACGGCAACTACTTCACCAAGTACGAGCCAGCTTTCGACTTTGCCGCCCTCGTAGCCTTGCAATTGAACGATTTGCGAAACACGGCATTCAAACGATACCGGGCTTGCGGCAACTCGCGGTGCCTTAACGATTCGCGATGGTGCCTGCTCTAAACCAGCAAGCTCGAACTCGTTGACCTCAGGCGGCACCGACGCACAGCTTTGATTCATCGCTTCTGCCAATGGCCGAGATACTAAGTTCCAAACAAACTCGCCGGTCTCTTGAGCGTTTCGAACCGTGTCTTTGTACCCGATGCTTGAGAAGCCAACTATCGGGGGAACATAGTTGAAGGCGTTAAAGAAACTATACGGCGCAAGGTTTATTTGGCCATTAGCGCTTTGAGTCGATATCCAACCGATTGGGCGCGGCCCAACTATAGCATTGAACGGGTCATGGGGAAGGCCGTGGCCTTCTTTGGGTTCGTAATAGTGAATGTCTTTTGTCATAGAGGCGCATTTTACTTCTGCGCCGTCATTGCCGAAGTCTCCCAGCCGCCACCCGCTGCCTTATATAAACTCACTAGTGCGTTTAGTTCTGCTCTTTGGGTATCAATTAGAGAAATCTCGGCTTGCGCTAAGTCTCGCTGGGCGCTTAGCACTTCCAAGTAATTCGAATACCCGCCTTTGTAGCGCAACTCTGAAAGTCGCAAGGTAGTTTTAAGCGCTTCAATTCGCCTTTTATTGGTGGCAGCGATCTCGCGCGTTGCCTCAATATTATTAAACGAATCATGCGCCTCTTTAAAGGCACTCTGCACAACTTGGGTGTATTGCGCGACCGCTTGTGTTTGTCTTGCGGTGGCAGCAGCTACTGCAGCATCGACCGCGCCAGCCCGGAAGATTGGTTGCGCTAAATTCCCAATCATATTCCAAAAGAGCGATGAAGGACTGAACAAGTTCGATAACTCTTTCGATTGTTGGCCCAACCCAGCGCTCAAACTCAAGCGTGGGTAGTACGCAGTACGGGCCAGCGCCAAATCAGCATTATTGGCTCGCAAATTCTGTTCCGCAGCGATCACATCTGGCCTATGGTTCAAAATATCCGATGGTAAGCTTGCCGGAATAACTTGTTGCTCATATAAGGCCTCAATAGCCGCGCCTCTTGCAATCACCGGCGCATAGATATCGGCGGGCTTTCTACCAAGCAATAGCGCCATGGCAGATTCAGTATTACGCTTAGTTTGTTTGAGCGCAAGCACTGATGCCTCAACACTTGCGGCCTCGGAACGCGCTTGTTGCACATCTAGATCTCCCACCACACCACCAGAAAAACGGCGTTCTTGTAATTTTAAGTTTTCTTGTCGTGTTGCAAAGGTTTTTTCGGCGAAAGCTAATTGCGCGTCGAAGGCTCGAAGATTAAAGTAGCTCTGGGCGACATTGGCATACAAGGTCACAAGCACAGTGCCGCGATTCGCCGTTTGATTGAGCATGCGGGCACGAGCGGCATCGTCAGCTCTTGCGTATTTCCCCCAAAAATCAATTTCATACGAAGCAACAAATCCGTATTGCAAGTCGGTAGAGTTGAGTGGAATACCGGGGCGAGAACTCGCCGCGTTTTCACTATTGCCCCTCCGAGTTATGCCTGCATTCAAATCAATTGAAGGATAAAAATTCGCCCTGTTTTGATTTAACATTGCGCGAGCTTCGTCGATTCGAGCGCTTGCAACGGTGAGGTCTAAACTTTGCAGTGCAGCCTCGGCCAAAAGCGCGTCTAAAACTGGGTCTTTAAAGCTTTTCCACCATCTAAGCCAATCGACAGCGGCGATCTTTTCATCTGAGAATTTTGGTAATTCAAGCCATGGTTTTTGAAATGGCGGTACCACTGGCGCCAAATTGCAAGCGCCAAGAGTTACCAAGCTTAACGCCAGGGCGGTAGCCTTAAGCTTAAGCATGATCGCCTCCCTTGATCGCTTTGCCATGGGCTTTCAAGCCATCGAAATCCTCTGGTTTGCTTTTAAAGTTCCAGTCATTGACTAACTTAAAAAACAACGGCACCAAAAATATCGCTAAGAAAGTTGCAGCAATCATGCCACCAAGCACGCCTGTGCCAATCGATTGCCGGGCGGCAGCACCTGCGCCACTCGAAAAGGCTAATGGAACCACACCGAGAATAAACGCCAATGAAGTCATTAAGATCGGCCTAAACCGCAACCGAGCAGCCTCAAGCGCCGCCGCCACCGGCGACAAACCTTCGGCTACTTTCATACTGGCAAACTCGACAATCAGAATAGCATTCTTGGCTGAAAGACCAAGCAAAGTTACCAAGCCAATTTGGAAGTACACATCGTTCGTAAAATTCCTCAAGTAAACCGCCAACAAAGCACCAAAGATACCAAACGGTAAGGCCAACAAGACCGAGAACGGTAACGACCACTTCTCATACTGCGCCGCTAAGATGAGAAAAATCATCAAAAAGCCTGCGGCTAGTGCCAAGCCACCCGATGCACTACTGCGCTTTTGCTGAAACGATGCGCCTCCCCAGTCATAGCCCACATCAGGCGGCAAGGTCGATGCTGCCACGCGCTCCATTGCAGCAATCGCCTGCCCAGAGCTAAAGCCGGGTTTAGGTTCACCAAGAATTTGAATCGACGGCAAGGAATTAAAGTGCTGCACTGAATCCGGGCCTGATACAAACTTCACGTCCGCTAAGGATCGAATTTGCACCATAGCGCCGGTTCGCGAACGGACATACAAAGCGCCAATATCGTCAGGTTTTGCTCGATACTGGCCCTCAGCTTGCATCAAGACTTGGTATATGCGCCCACTCTTATTGAAGTCATTCACATAGTAACTTCCTAGGGTAGCAGCAAGCGTGTTGTACACGTCGCCTACAACAACACCAAGCGACCTAGCTTTTTCCGTATCAACGCTCACAAATATCTGCGGCGAGTTCGCTTGCCAAATAGTTTTCACACCTTGCAATTCAGGCTGCTTGTTTGCTTCGGCTAAAAAGCTGGGTAATAAACCCGCCAAGCGGCGCACGCCGCCATCACCCTTGTTCTGTAAATAAAACTCGAAACCGCCGGTTTGGCCCAAGCCTTGAATGGCAGGGGGTGGAAACGCTAAAGGTAAGCCTTCTTTGATTCCAGCGGTTTTATAGTAAGTTTCACCGACCAACTCCTTAGCCGACTGGGTACGCTCGCCCCAAGGCTTTAGCGGAAAGAACATGGTTGCGGCCGAAGATTTCAAACCACCTCCACCTAAGAAATTTAAGCCTACCAAACTAAACACCGCTTCGATATTCTTATTGGGTGACATCGCCGCTTCAACTTTCTTCACTACCGCATTGGTGCGTTCAAGTGATGAGCCTTCTGGCAATATCACGGCACCGATGTAATAACCTTGGTCCTCATCTGGAACTAACCCGGTCGGAACTTTTTGAAATAAGAAGTTCGTCAGAAAACCCATACCGATGAATAGCAGTACACCGATAAAACCGCGCTTTAAAAAGAATGCAACACCTTTGGTGTACTTGTAAGTTACCCAATCGAACATGCGATTGAAGCCGCGAAACACAAAGTTACGCTTAGGCGCACCCGGCTTTAACAACACCGCACACAGTGCTGGCGTAAGAGTTAAGGCGACAAACCCTGAAAGCACCACCGCAATCGAAATTGTGACTGAGAATTGTCGATACAACTCGCCCGCCAACCCACCTAAGAAAGCCACAGGGATAAACGCAGCGCAAAGCACCAGCACAATTGCAATCACTGGGCCGGTAACTTCCTGCATGGCCTTCACAGCTGCATCATGTGGACTTAAACCTTCTTCATGCATTAAGCGCTCAACGTTTTCTAGCACCACGATCGCGTCATCAACCACGATTCCGATGGCCAGCACCATTCCAAATAAAGTTAGGGTGTTAATGCTGTAACCCAGCAAGTGCAGCCCAGCCATCGTACCGATTAACGAAACAGGCACGGCCAAAGTCGGAATAATCGTCGCACGCCAGCTTTGTAAAAACACGTACACCACCACAAACACGAGTAGCATCGCTTCGGCCAACGTCTTTACCACTTCGCGGATCGACTCAACCACGAAGGGCGTTGTATCGTAAGGCGTTGCATAAGTCAGACCTTGCGGGAATTTTGCTTTCAATTCTTGCAGTGTTTTTTCTACTGCAGCGCGTGTCTCTATGGCGTTGGCACCTGTCTGCAAAAAAACGCCTACAGGCACAGACGCATGACCATTAATACGGCCATAGAAGTTATAGTCTTTCGAGCCTAACTCAACCCTCGCCACATCCTTTAACCGAATAACAGAACCCTTTTCTCCCGTACGAATGACAATATCGGCAAACTGTTCTGGCTCTAACAAGCGACCTTTAGCAGTCACCGTTAAGGTGAGCTCTTCGGTGTTATTCGGAGGTGCACCAATTTTTCCGGCAGCATATTGGGCATTCTGTTCTGTTACTGCTGCTGAAATGTCGGCTACAGTAATGCCGAGCTGTGCCATCCGATCAGGGCGCAACCAAATGCGCATGGCATAGTCTTTGGCACCGAAAATTTGAACATTGGTAGTGCCCGGCACCCGCTTAATTGGGTCAAGCACATTTTGGGTTACATAGTTTGATATGTATAGCGCATCGTAACGATCATCGGACGAGTAAATCGCCGCCACCACTAAAAAGTTTGCCGAGCTCTTCGATACTGTTAACCCTTGGCGCTGCACTTCTTGGGGCAATTTAGAAAGCACTTGATTGACGCGATTGTTCACGTTGACCGCGGCGATATCCAGATTGGTGCCGACATCGAAGGTGACGTTAATCGTGACAGCACCATCGCCAGATGAGGTGCTATCCATGTAAAGCATTTTTTCCACACCGTTGATAGATTGCTCTAGCGGTGCCGCGACGGTAGTTTCCAGAACTTCGGCAGACGCACCGGGATAAATAGCCCGCACATTCACCACAGGCGGCGAAATTTCTGGGTATCGAGAGATCGGCAAGATTCGCATCGCCGCTAAACCGGCCAGCACTAGCAACAGCGATAAGACCGTCGCAAAGATAGGCCGATTGATAAAGAATTTAGAAAACATGATTAACTGCTTTCTTACTTCTTAGGTACGGCGGCCGGCGCCGAGGCAGGCGAAGGATTAGCCCCTGCAGCCCCCGGCGCACCAGCAACATAAGGCACAGGTTTCACTGTCATGCCGGGCTGGTTGGCTTTGATAAAGCCTTCAACCAACACTCGTTCACCACTCTTAATACCCTTGGTAATAATCCAATTACCTTGCGACCAACCATCAAGTTCAACAGGCCTAGGCTCAAGTTTGTTATCCGGCGAAACAACAAACACAATTTTCCCAAAGGGGCTGTCGATAACGGCACGCTGCGGCACACTTAATACATCGCTTCGGGTGCCACCACCCAATTGAACTCGCACATATTGCCCTGGCTTCAAAGAAGCATCTGGGTTAGCAATTTCAGCCCGAACTTCCAAGCTGCCAGTTTGTGGGTTTACTTTTTCGCTGGCAAAGTTCAGTTTGCCCTTGCGTGGATGAACGCTGCCATCGGCCAATTTCACTTTCACTGTAAAGCCTAAACTGCCGTTCGCAGCGCGCTTTCCAGGCACGGTAAGTTGGCCACTGTTGACTTGCTTATTTAAGCGAAGCAAATCGGCCTCGGGCATGCTGAAGTTGACATACATAGGGTCGGTCTGCACGATGGTAGTCAGCAAGGTGTCGACGCTCGAGATCAAACTACCATCAGACTTGCTCACGATGCCAGTTACGCCGCTAATCGGCGCCAAAACCTTTGTATAACTAAGGTTTAATCTAGCTTCCTTCGCTTGCACCTGTGTTTGGCGCAAAGTGGCCTCTGCCGACTCTAATGCCGATCGACTATCGTCATATTCTTTTTGGCTAATCGCTTTTTCAGCAATCAATGGCGCGAGCCGTTCTTGGTCACGACGAGTTTGTTGCACCCTTGCATTCGCAACACCCACGGCAGCGTCGGCAGAAGCCACTTGATTTTGAAAGGTTGCCGGGTCGATTTGGAACAAGGGTGTACCAGCTTTCACTGTGCTGCCTTCTTCATACAAACGCTTTTGCAGAATACCATTTACGCGAGCTCTAACTTCCGTTTCTCTCGAACCAATGGTTTGGCCTGCGAACTCTAGTTCGACTGGCAGGGTAGCGGCTTGAACCGTGATCACAGATACTTCTGGCGCCGGAGGTGTTGAACCGGGTTGCGAGCCTGCTCCGCTAGGCGCACCAGCGGCCTTCGATGCTTGCGGGTCTGGGGTTTGGCTACATGCTGCCAGCGCGCCAATGGTCAAGGCAAGTAATACAGATCGGACGGCCATAGCAGTTCATTGCCTATAAATTTTAAGTTAAATCAGCGTACAGGATGACTATTTCGAATTCTTTGCAGCCAGCTCTTTTTCAAGCTGCTCAATGCGACTTTGCATCGTAGCAATACGGGAATTGAGTAATCCAACGTTGAAAAAACTCACGTTATCAGCAGGCGCATCCAGGGTGTTGCCATAGGCAAGCCACGAGGCATCATAAACCTTCACGTTCTTAAAACCTAAATGCTGCAATATGCCCGCAGTTTCAGAGGCGCGCGCGCCACTTTGGCAGTACACAATGGTTTCTTTGGTTGGGTCGAGCTTTGCGTATAAAGCCTTCAATCCCTCTTGAGGTTTTAATGACATACCTGCATTAGTTGTCACTTGCCGTCTTGCCAATTTATTGGCGGTATCAGGGTCAACCCAATTATTTTCATAGGGTATATTGATGGCACCCGGAATATGGCCGCCACGAATCGCGCGAATATCTTCACCGCTAAATTCCTTCACGGTTCGCACATCGAGAATTTGTACCTCGGCTTTGTTCAACTTGGCGATCACTTCACGCGTGCCAATGGTGAATTTACTCGACGCATCTTTTTCAAGCTTCAACGCGACGGGTGAAAAAGTTTTGACGCCTTGGGCAATCGCTAAACCTTGCCCTTGCCAATCTTCAATACCTTCATGGTAAACACTAGTACGTTGGCCACCAAAATACTGCATGGTATAAAGGCCGAAGTAGGCCTGCCAGCCACCACGGTTGCCATACACAACGATTTCTCTGGCGGGGTTAATCCCCACTCCGGCAAGAATCTTTTCTATTTGTTCTGTGGCTATAAAGTCTTCGCTATTGGGTTCTCTCAACGCACTTGGCGCATCACCAATATTCACAGCCCCGGGGATATGCCCCTTTACAAAAGCATCACTTGATCGAACGTCCCATACCAGTGCACCTCGCGCAATGGCCTTAGTGACTTCCGCCGTATCGATAACAATAGGCTGGTTGGACGCTGACTGCGCCAACGCATTGTGTAAAAACAGTGGCAGCATCAACGAAAATACAAATTTGATCAAGCTCATATCAACTCCACTCTAGGCGTTTTTTCGCCCGACTAAATACGTTACGCCATTCGGCCCATACTGTTCAGTATGCGGCGTATTCGGTACCAAGTGAAACACGTCGCCCAATTTATATAGGCGCGACACATCGTTCACCGCAATACTCAATTCACCCTGTGTAATCAGCGCTTTCGCCTCAAACGGATGGGTATGCACGCCCATCGCCTCATTGGCGGGTTTACTCACTTCAACGATTTCGTCGAATTGTTCTGCGGCTAGTTGCGTTTTAAATGCGATTTTGTCCATAAATAGCTCCTCATAAATGCTTGTACCTCTAAGTATAACGATTCGATTAGACTTACGCCTTAACTAGGGCGTTGTTCATGATTAATCGTATTCCTGTTTACTTGCTGACCGGCTACTTGGGCAGTGGGAAGACGAGCCTTCTAAAACGCTGGTTAAGCCAGCC
>JAYWIG010000281.1:0-36103 GCA_043789035.1 Betaproteobacteria bacterium | reverse complement strand
CTTGGTTTTGTCGGTATTGGCTTTCGTTTGCACAGCAACGGCTTGATCTGGCCGCAGCAATTGTTGCTGGACAAGCGTTCTCGCTAAACCCGAAAGTTCAACTCTTGCTTCTCTTACTTCGCCGACGACTGCCATAAAAACACCCTAACCTTGGCTTTTAAACTTGTAGACGTTTATTTGATAGGCAGGGGAAATCCCGTGCCAACCTTTTTCATTCGTTACAGTTTGCCCAGTGTTTGGTCCGGTGCATAGGTATTGCAGATACGTACCTCGTTTAGTGCGACAGACGGCGCAGAACTAACCAATGAACGGTAGGTCCGTTTTGTTGGATGTGGGTTTTGTCACACGCCGCTTTTCCATTTTCGCAGGCGCACGCTTCGAATGACGCGATCTTCCATCTGCACGACTTCCATGACAAGCTCCCCTCGTTTAACGCTGACGGTTGCGTCTGGCAGTTCTTGAAGCTCTTCTAGCAACCAGCCATTAAGAGTTTTTGGGCCGTCTAAAGGAAAGGTGGTGCCAAGGCGCTTGTTCAAATCACGTAGGGTTGAAAAGCCTTCAACGATAATTTCTTGTGCAGAATTCCAGCCGTCTTGTTCTTTGCCGCCCGGTGAGGAGGTGGTGAACTTACCGATAAGCTCTTCAATAATATCCTCTAAGGTGACTAAACCAACTACTTCACCGTACTCATCGACAACCAAGCCTAAACGCTGTTTTAGATCTTGAAAATGTTGCAGCTGCGTAAAAGCGGGTGTTCCGCTCGGTACAAAGTAAGGCGGTTGTAGAAGCTCAATGAATTCTTCTCGGCTGAATTGATCTGCTTGCAGCAACGAAAGTGTTCTACGTACATGGAGTATGCCAAGGGTTTTGTTGAGTTCGCCTTCAAACACTGGAAGTTTGTTGTGATAACAAGTAGCAAGTTGATGTCGAATACCATCTTCGGAAGTAGCAAGGTTTAACGCTTCTACTCTGCTGCGCGGCGTCATCACATCGTCGACAGTAATGTGCTCAAGATCGAAAAGATTAATTAGGATAGAGCCGTGTTTACTAGGCTTTAGTTGGGTCGACTCCAACACTACAGTGCGCAACTCTTCTTGAGAAAGCTCTGAAGATAGTCCAGCATCCATATCGATACGAAAAAGCTTTAATAGACGGCCAACCAACAAATTAACAAACCAAACGGCGGGTGAAGCGAGCTTCATTAAAAAATTAAGAATGTAGCTCGACGGGAGTGCAATTTTTTCTGGAAAGGTAGCGCCAATTACCTTTGGGGTAATTTCACAGAAGACAATGATTGAAAGGGCAACGATGGCAGTAGCAATCGCAAGAACCGTGTCGTTGTTACCAAAGTTTTTAATCGCAAGCGAGGTGACCAGTGCCGTGACTAAGGTATTGACGACGTTGTTACCGAGCAAGATCGTGCCCAGCAATTTGTCGGTCTTCCCAAGGAGTTCACTCGCGAGCTTGGCGCCACGCTTGCCGTTTTTAATGAGGTTTTTTAGTCGATAGCGATTGAGCGCCATCATGCTGGTTTCGGAAATAGAAAAAAACGCCGAAATGCACAGTAGTAGTAGGAGTGCAACAACATGCACCCAAAGAGGAATCGAATCCACAGTATAGGCGGGACCGCTTCAGTTGCAGCACCGCGAAGTTTACGATTCAGATAGACTACCTGAAATCGACCTAAAGCAATAATTCTTCATCTATTTGAGTGTTCCTACATGACAAAAGTATCAAAACCGAGCAAAGCAAAATCTTCTGGTAAATCCGGCGTAACCCTACGCTCACGTGCTTGGTTTGATAACCCGGATAACCCTGGGATGACGGCGCTTTATCTTGAGCGATACATGAACTTTGGCCTAACTTTGGAAGAGCTTCGGGGCAGTGGCAAACCGATTATTGGCATTGCTCAAACCGGTAGTGATCTGTCTCCATGTAACCGTCACCATATGGACCTTGCCGTTCGGGTGAAAGAAGGTATTCGCGATGCAGGGGGTATTCCGTTCGAATTTCCGGTGCATCCGATTCAAGAAACAGGCAAACGCCCGACGGCAGCTCTGGATAGAAACTTGTCTTATCTATCGCTCGTGGAAGTACTCTACGGTTACCCCATGGACGGCGTGGTGCTCACCACAGGCTGCGATAAAACCACACCGGCCATGTTGATGGGCGCGGCCACTGTGGATATTCCCGCGATTGTTTTGTCAGGTGGGCCGATGCTCAATGGGTACTACAAAAATACCTTGGCCGGTTCGGGCACCATTGTTTGGTTGGCTCGACAGGAACTGGCTGCAGGCAAGATTAACTACGATGAATTTTTGGATATGGTTGCCTCAGGCGCGCCGTCGATTGGGCACTGCAACACCATGGGCACAGCCCTATCGATGAATAGCGTAGCAGAGGCGTTGGGAATGTCGTTGCCTGGTTGCGCCGCAATTCCAGGCCCTTACAAAGAGCGACCGCAAATGGCCTACCTGACCGGCAAACGTATTGTTGATATGGTGAAGGAAGATTTGCGTCCATCGAAGATCATGACACGCAAAGCCTTTGAGAACGCGATTGTTGCCTCGAGTGCACTTGGCGCATCGACAAACTGCCCTCCGCATGTCAATGCGATTGCGAGGCACATGGGTGTGAAGCTCAACATTAAAGAGTGGGACAAAATCGGCTATAAAATTCCTCTGCTAGTGAACTGTATGCCTGCTGGCCAGTATTTAGGCGAAGAGTTTCATCGTGCTGGCGGAGTGCCTGCCGTCATGCACGAGCTGCTGAAAGCTGGAAAGTTGCATGAAGACGCCATGACTGTGAACGGTAAAACCATGGGTGAGAATGTGCGCAAGAGCGCGACAACGAATACCGATGTCATTAAGTCATACGATACGCCAATGATGGAAGAGGCTGGCTTTGCCGTAATGACCGGAAATCTGTTTGATTCTGCAGTCATGAAAACTTCCGTAATCACTCAGGAGTTTCGTGAGCGCTATTTGCAAAACCCGAAGGACCCAATGGCGTTTGAAGGCAGAGCGATTGTGTTCGAAGGCCCTGAAGATTACCACCACCGAATTAACGACCCTAAACTCAAGATTGATGCCAATTGCATTTTAGTAATTCGCGGTACAGGCCCGATTGGTTACCCCGGTGCGGCTGAGGTTGTGAATATGTTGCCACCTGATGCGTTAGTCAAAAAAGGGATAACGCTATTGCCTTGTATTGGCGATGGTCGGCAATCTGGTACTTCAGGTAGCCCATCGATTTTGAATGCATCGCCAGAGGCTGCTATTGGTGGTGGTTTGGCTCTGCTGAAAACTGGCGACAAAGTACGCATTGATCTGAAAAAACGTCGTGCCGATATGTTGCTTTCTGATGCCGAGTTGGCCAAGCGCAAGGCGGCTTGGAAAGCGCCCAAGCTAGTTAGCCAAACTCCGTGGCAGGAATTGCAACGCAAGTTTGTCGGGCAACTATCCGATGGGGCCTGCTTGGATTTTGCCGTGGATTATCAGAGGATTTCGACGACTATGGGTATTCCTAGAGATAATCACTGATTATAATTAGTCATCTAAGTATAGTTGGGCGACTCGAATGATTTCTAGGGAAGATAACGATCTGCTTTGCCGTGTTGAAGGCGATGCACCTATGGGCCAATTGTTCCGCAAACACTGGCAACCGGTGTGCTTGCTCGAAGAAGTTGCTGAGCCAGACGGTAACCCGGTTCGTGCTCGGCTATTTGGTGAAAATTTGGTGGTGTTTCGAGATACCGACGGCCGCGTGGGCGTGATGGACGAATATTGCCCGCATCGCCGTGCATCCTTAGTCTTCGGCCGTAATGAAGAAGGTGGCTTGCGATGCCTGTATCACGGCTGGAAGATGGACGTGGAGGGCAATGTCATCGAAATGGTGTCTGAACCTGCGGCAAGTTGCCTGGCACAAAAGGTTAAACACACTGCTTACCCAACCAAGGAGTGGGGCAGTTTTGTTTGGGCCTATATGGGCAAATTAAAAGAGGGTGAGTCTTTGCCCGATTTCGTTCCACCGGCATGGGCGCCAACCGCCGATACTCGTGTAACCGTGGCAAAGGCTTTGCTGCCTTGCAATTGGGCGCAAATACTCGAAGGCGCGATTGATTCTGCGCACAGCTCCAGTTTGCATTCATCCGATATGGTGCCCGCGCGAGTTGATAGTGCAAAGGCGACGGCGAATACTTGGCTGCGCCCTTCAACTGACAAAGCCCCTCGTATGCAGGTGCAGCGTACCCCTTATGGTTTTCGCTATGCAGCGCTGCGGCGTCCGATTAAAGATGCGGCAAACAATGAATATGTACGTTCGACTATTTTCGTAGCACCAGCGACTGCTTTGATACCGCCCAATAATTTGTACAACGTCGCAAACATCAACGTGCCGATGGACGATACCAACACCGCGTTCTACTTCATTGCTTGGGGCCATCCGTCGCAAACGCCGGAAACCGAAACATGGCGCAAATTTTTGCGCCAAACAGTCGGCATTGATTTAGATGAGTTCTATCGGCCGCTACGCACCCAAGACAATCGCTTTTGGCAAGACAGGCAAGCAATGAAGGCGGGTAACTGGACGGGCATTACCGGTTTCCCAAATCAAGATGTCGCTATGTGGCTCACCATGGGCCCGATTGCTGATAGAACGAATGATCGATTGGGTGCCAGTGACTTAGCCGTTGTGGAGTTTAGAAAGCAAATGCTCGATGCAGTGAAGGCTTTCCAAAAAGGCCAAGCAGCGATTGGTACGGGCAATAATGCTATTCCTAAAACCGATTGCGCTTTTCAGGCGATTGTGCCGAAAACAACTGATTGGCGAGCCTACCAAACGAAGTATATTTGGCTGGCGAATGCCGACGTACCTTCGCTTGAACCCTCTTATTCTGTGAAAGCCTGACGTATGTCTAAGCTACAACTTTCCATCGCATGTGGCGATTATGACCGTACTCGCGCCCTCATCAGTGGCGAAATACAAATCGATGGTGTTGATCCTGTCTACATGGCGCTTAGCCCAGAAGAAATGTTTTTTCGCGCTATGCGCTACGAAGATTTCGATATTAGTGAGCTATCGTTTTCAAGCTACATGGTGAAAACGGCTAACGGCGATTGCCCCTATATCGCAGTGCCAGTGTTCTTGTCACGGGCGTTTCGCCATACCTCGATTTATGTGCGCAAAGATCGCATTAAAAAGCCCCAAGATTTAATCGGCAAGCGAGTGGGTTTACCTGAGTATCAATTAACCGCCAATGTGTGGGCGCGTGCCATTTTGCAGGACGACTTCGGTGTGAAACCTTGCGATATGCATTTCGTGCGTGGTGGTATCGATACTCCGGGCCGACCTGAAAAAATCAAACTACAACTGCCAAGTGACATACGAATTGAAGATGCCCCAGACGGCGTCACGATTTCTGACATGTTGGATAGAGGCGAGCTTGATGGCTTTATTGCGCCTAGGCCGCCTAGCGGCGCAGCGTTAATCAATCCGAATGTTGATTGGCTGTTCGATGATCCGACTTCCGTCGCAAAGGAGTACTACAGCCGCACCAAAGTATTCCCTATCATGCACGTGGTGGGCATACGCAAAACCTTGGTGGCAAAACACCCTTGGTTGCCAGCAGCGGTATATAAAGCCTTCTCTCAAGCTAAGACTTTGGCGTTAGAAAAACTGTCCGATACTTCAGCAACTAAGGTGACTTTGCCGTTTGTTGAAGAACAGTTGAAAGCTGCGCGTGAAACTCTAGGTAGTGATTTTTGGTCGTATGGCGTTGGGCCGAACCGTGCAACCTTGGAGACATTTTTGCGTCATCATCATGGGCAAGGGTTGTCGCAGAGGTTGATGTCGGTCGATGAGATATTCCACCCATCGACTTACGAGAGTTATAGTATTTAGGCTGGCCTATCGAGATCTTCGGATTCGGAGTCCTCCGCTTCAACGTCTTCAGTTGCAAGGTTTTCTATCATCGTCAGCAGCGCTTTGCGTACTGTACTAATAGTCGCATCATTTAAGCCCAAAACGCTTAAGTGATTCACTTCCTCTGCCAATGGCACGAGCTTGGCTTTTAGGGCTTTTCCGGCTGGCGTTAAAAACACATGCATGTTTTTTCGATTACCCGCAAGTTGCCTGCGTTCGATAAAACCCATGGCTTCCATCGCTTTGACTGCACTAAACGTAGTTGGCTCCATGACGCCTGCCTGGTCGCTTAACTCACGTTGGGTGAGGCCATCTTTAGTCCACAAAATACGAAGAAACTGCCAGTGACCGAAAGACACATCGTAGTGTGCCAATCGATTTTGCAAAGCCCGCATTTGCGCTCGCGAGACATCTCTCACCAAGTGAGCAAGTCTATCGTCCGGAACGGCTTCACGCCAATGGTGCAGAAGTGCTTTGGTTGAAATTTGACCTGATCTTTTCATGACTCTACTTGTTGATGCATGACGATATCTTGCCTGTTGTTGGTAAATGCGTTGGCCGACTCGAGAATGCCCAGACACACTTCTAGGGTTGCTCTGGACCATGCACCGCTATGAAGCGGCGGTGTTTTATCTTGAGCGGTTTGCCATAGCTCATCGATGACTGTTTTTCTTGGTGTGGCGCTTGGCAGCGCGTCGACGGTGCGCTGGCCATTCTTATCATGTATTTCAAGGCCCTTGGCCGTTAAACGGATGTCACCATAATCGCAGCTGATCAACACAAAACCGAAGTGCTGATGAGCGATTGCGGCTGGGTTTGCGGCGGCTGGGTCGTAGTCGTTGCCACCGAAGTTGCGTTCCGCCTTGGCATGAGCTTCAGCTGCTTCATTGGTGGTCATCGAATGTTTGCGATGAGTGATTGCATGGGTTTCATGAGATTTCGCCTGCCCCATTTCACCTACCCACTCCATCAGCGCATCGCTGTCGTAATAGCCATAACCGTTATAGGTGGCGCTGGCAAAAACATCTCCAAATTGCAACAACGCACTATAAGCGCCTTCAGTCGGGCGATTGGCATGCCACTGGCCTGTGCTCGCACGAACTGATGTGCATTTACCGCCAGCCAGTAAACGCAATATATCGACTTGATGGGCACCTTGGCTAAACACTACGCCGCCACCTTGTGCAGTATCGAGTTCTTCTGGCCGCCTTGGTCGATACAGAAAATCAGTGTAATTCAATGCGTGGAGCATGCGCACTTTCCCAAGTGAACCACCATCGATGATTTGCTTAGCCAGCAACACTGGCGCATCAAAGCTATGACTAGGGCCGACAATCAAATGAACCTTTGCTCGTTTGCATGCCTCAATCATTGCAGTGCAATCGGCGAGTGTCAGAGCCATCGGTTTTTCGACCATGACGTGTTTGCCGTTTTGCGCGGCAAGAGCTACATGTTCTGCATGAAACTGGTGAGGGGTTGCGATGTATACCCAATCAACGTTGACATCTTCGCAAACCGATGTTGCTGATAAATATGATGTGCCAAACTGTGACGCGAAAGCATCGCGAGCCGATTGCCGTGGATCAAAGGCGGCTACCAGTCGAACACGTTTATCGCCCTCAAAGGTTGGTAGCATAAGGGTGAAGGCTCGGCCCAAGCCAAGCACGCCAAGCTTGATGGGTTCGAGTTGTGATGTGCTTTTATCCATCATGCAATAATCTTAGTGTTCTAAGTAAGTGTTAATTAAATGAAGGCTACCCTGATGTATCGTCAGCGTCTACTGGTTTTATCTGCGATTGCTTCATCCGTGCTTGCATTGAATGCGAGTTTGAGCACTGCAGCTTTTGGACAAACTACAACGTCCATCTATCCATCTAAGCCCATCAAGTTTATTGTGCCTTACGCGCCCGGCGGCCTGCCAGATACGGTCGCCCGCGTAATTGCGCAAAAGTTAAGTGAGAAGCTTGGGGCGCAAGTGGTTATCGACAACAAGCCCGGTGGCAACGGAGTGGTTGCCTACAACGCCTTAATGACGAGTGGCAATGATGGCTACACCTTCATTGTGTCCGATGGGTCGATGCTATCGATTACGCCGCAAATCAATAAATCACTAAAGTACGATGTGAATAAAGATTTTGTGCCGGTATCGTTGATTGCGCGTTCGCCATTGTTTTTAGCGGTGAATCAAAAAGTTGCAGCCAACAACTTGCAGGAATTTATCGCCTTAGTGAAAGCAAAACCTGGTGACTTGACTTACGGTTCATCCGGTATCGGCAGTACCCATCATTTAACGATGGAAGCAATGAAACATGCCCTTGATTTAAATATTCGGCATGTGCCTTTTCGCGGTAGTGGCCAATCGGTACCTGCTCTAGTAGGCACTCAGGTCGATGCGCTGTTTTCTGCCATGCCATCGCTGACTGGTTTTGCGAAATCTGGGCAGGTAAAAATTTTAGGCAGTAATTCTGGCCAGCGATCAGCTCAGAACAAAGAGATACCGTCTATTGCGGAAGTAATCCCGGGCTTTGATTTTTCGGTGGCTATTGGAGTGCTTGCGCCAACAGGTGTGCCAGCATCGGTTGTTACCCGAATTAGCACCGAGATTGCTCAAGTCACCAAAATGCCAGACGTTATTCAGACTTTGCAAAATGCCGGTATTGAACCGATCGGCTCAACACCGGCAGACTATGCGAAAGCCATCGCTCGTGAAAATGACTTGATGGGCAAGGCCGGTAAAGTTGCTGACCTAAAACCCGAATAAAGAGTAGATCATGTCAGACCTAATGCTACTCAGTTTGGGTGCGCTGAGTATGGTGTTAGGTGGTGCAGTAAAAGGCACGATTGGTGTTGGTCTGCCGTTGGTAGTTATTCCCTTGATGTCGCTCGTTATTCCTAGCCCCCAAGCCATTGGGTTGATGGTAATGCCGGTATTGTTATCAAACATCTGGCAGGCTTTTGATTCAGGCCTCATCCTTCAATCGATTAAGCGTTTTGCGCCTTTGCTGATTACGCAGGCAATCGCTTCCATCATGACAGTGAAACTTACCCTAGCTCTATCTATCAAGCAACTAAACGCTATGCTAGCGGCCGCCGTGATTCTTGCTGTTGTGATGATGGCGTTTAAGCCAGTGCTAACTATCAATGCAAGAAAAGAAAGTCTCGTCAGTGCCCTCATGGGGTTTGCGTCAGGCATGTTGGGTGGTGTATCGACGTTAACCGGGCCAGTCATCATTACCTACCTAATGGCGCTCAAGTTAAACAAAGATGAGTTCGTCGGCGCAATCAGCGTGATTTATTTCTGTGGTGGGCTGCCGCTCTTTGCGGCAATGTTCTGGTTCGACAAAATCGGTATGAAAGACTTAGGGTTTTCAACCATGGCGCTGTTGCCGATGTTTATAGGGTTAGCACTGGGGAAACGTTTGCGTGGAAAACTCAATGAAGAAGTTTTTCGTAAACTGCTTTTTGCTTTTTTAGTTGCTGTTTCGATTGTTCTGTTGTTAAAGTAAAGCATCCTACCGGAGTGAAAAACGGTTTTGTCGGCGCATAGTGGGGTGTATCGATAAAGCTCCTAAAGTAATGTGGTTTTAATCATGTTGCTATACTGGGCGCTGCACATTTGCAATATGCGAGCAATAGCTCGAAAGATAGGACGAAGCTTATGAATGACGCGATTCTCGAACGCGACCGCGTCGATCTCACCAATTGCGATCGAGAACCGATCCATGTTCCCGGCGCAATTCTCCCGCACGGTGCCATGCTTGTGCTCGAGTGCGAAACACTCCGCGTTCTTCAGGCGGCTGGCGATACACTCGGATTGCTGGGCCGATCGATCGACATGCTGCTTGGTCGACCCGTCGATACGCTTTTCTCGAACGACCAGGCGCATCGGCTGCATGCACTGTGCAAGGAACCTGATCTCGTTAAGCCGCGTCACCTGCTCGATCCGGTTCTTCGGGTCATTGCCGATCGTGCGCTCGACGCTAGCGCACACCTTGTCGATGGTAATCTTGTCATTGAATTCGAGGCGGGCGAGCCCAATGATAGTTTCGTCGCCGATCCGCTTGCGGCCGTACAGCTCATGGTAGATGGATTCAGTACCGCGACGTCGCTCAACGCGCTTTGCCAGATGGCAACGGCCAGTGTGCGCCGAGTGGCGCAGTATGACCGGGTGATGATCTACCGCTTCATGGCTGATGGTTCGGGTTGGGTCATCGCAGAAAGTCGCGCGCCAGAACTCTCGCCATTTCTGGATCTTCATTACCCCGCTGCCGATATTCCGCAGCAAGCGCGTGCGCTTTATCTTAAAAGCTGGCTTAGGCTGATCACGCAAGTGGACTATGACCCCGCGCCGCTCACGCCGACGCTCAATCCGCGCACCGGCAAGTCGCTCGATATGAGTTATGCCATTTTGCGCGACGTGTCGCCCATCCACCGGGAATATCTGCGCAACATGGGCATCGACGCCTCAATGTCGATCTCGATCATCGTCGGTGGCATGCTGTGGGGTCTGATTGCTTGCCACAACAACAGCCCGCGCATCCTGCCGCGCCATTTGCGCGCCGTATGCGAGCTATTCGGCTCAATGTTCTCGCTGCAACTCGAAGCGCGCGAGAAAAGTGAACAGTTCGAGGCGAGGCTTGCCAGCCGAAAGATACTCCAGGAGCTGATGCTCAACCTTGCAGGCGTCGATGACTATGCTTACGGCCTGACGCAGCAAACACCGAACCTGCTTGACTATATTCACGGTGGCGACGTCGCGCTCAACGGGTCGCGTAGCGGCGGGGTCGCTGTGCGTGTCGAGGGCGAGATAACATTTCTGGGCACCACGCCCAACCGCGAACAGATCATGGCACTTGCCGATTGGCTAACGACCTATATGGTTGAGACCGAGGGTGTTTTTTCAACCGATCGCCTGAGCGAGATTTACGAACCGGCAAAGGCGTTTACCGCTTTTGCGTCAGGGTTGCTGGTCATCGCGGTATCGCGTGATCCATCCGATTTCATTCTCTGGTTTCGACCCGAGCTTGTCGAAACCGCGCTTTGGGCCGGCGATCCCGCGAAACCCGTGATGAGCGGGCCCGAGGGCAACCAGCTTTCGCCTCGCAAATCTTTCGAGGTATGGAAGCATACGGTGCGCAACCGCGCTCTGCCGTGGACAGCGGCAGAAACAGATTCGGCATTCGATCTGCGTGTCTCTCTACTTCAGGTGGTGCTGCGCCGGATTGAGGCTGCCTCGCGCGAACGGGCCAAGGCACACAACCGTGACAAGCTGTTGATGGCCGAGCTCGATCATCGTGTGAAAAACACGCTCGCCAATATTCAGGCATTGGTGACGCAGTCGAGCCGCAGTGCCGAGTCGCTCACCGTGTTCGTCGAAGGGCTTGACAAGCGCATTCATTCAATGGCTAAAGCGCACAGCCTTTTGACGCAGAGTCGATGGGAAGGTGTTTCGGTCGATGAACTGCTACGCGAGGAGTTAGAACCGTATACACAAGGGTTCGGTAATATCGAACTTCACTGTGTCGATGCAGTGTTGACGCCAAAATCCGCGTTGGCGCTGTCGCTTGCGTTGCACGAGCTTGCCACCAATGCCGCAAAATTTGGGTCGCTATCCTCGCTCGCCGGCAAGGTTGCAGTTCATATGCACCTGCGTCCCGATGGTGGGATAGACATTTCTTGGACTGAATCAGGCGGGCCCGTGGTCGAACCGCCGACGCGGCGCGGATTCGGATCAAACTTGATCGAGCGAGCGCTTGCGCTTGAAACCGACGGTCATGCTGCAATCGTATATGAACGCACCGGTGTTGTCTGCCATATCGTGTTGCCAGAATCGTCGCTCGTGGTGTTGACGGCCAAGCCAACCGATCAGAACCGTGAAACGGCAAAGGTCGAAGTAGTCGCGTCCGCCATTCCTTCGCGTCCGCGGATTCTCGTCGTTGAGGACTCGTTTCTGTTGAATTTGACGATCGAGGCTATGTTCAACGACCTTGGCTGGGAAATGGTGGGGCCGGCGACACGACTGAAGGGCGCGATGCTCTTAGCCGCGACAGAAACTCTTGATGCAGCACTGCTCGACGTCAATCTAGCCGGTGAGATGTCCTGGGAGGTGGCAACGATTCTCAAGAGCCGCAGTATCCCATTTGCCTTCAGTACCGGATACAGCGAAGCTGATTTGTTGCCGAAAAATCTCGCCGGGTCACGCGTCGTCGGTAAACCGTATCAAGTTTCTGACCTCGAACAGACACTCCGCCAGCTCATGGCCGGTAAAGTTAAAGAGATCAATGACCGCCAGTTCGGTTAATCACTCTAAGTGCCGGTTTCACTAAGATCGTCTACCTGAACATGCCAATAAATTGCTTAAAGGCGCATCACCAAAATTGGTGATGCGCTTTTGAGATTTGTCTTTTAATGTTTGGTTGGCTATTGCATTTGCGCTGGTCTGAAGGCTTATAAGCCACCCGGTTTCAGCGCATGGCAAGTACAAGGCTGCCGAAACCGCCTAGGTCAAGGCAAATTTATAAAACATTGAGGTAGATAGAACATGAATACGAAAAGCGTGGCCCGTTTGGGGCTAACATTGGTTCAAGCGGCTGTTGTAGCAAGCTTGGCGGCCTGCGGCGGCTCCGACACCGCGCCTATTGCTGCTGCTCCGGCTCCTGTGGTGAGCTTGGACATTACTGGCGTAGCAGCCACGGGTCTAGCCATTTCCGGCAAAACAGTCGAGGCCAAGTGCGCGGTGGGTACTGGCAGCGCAACTAGCTCGGGCACTGGCACTTACACCATCTCCATTGTTGATGGCGTATTGCCCTGCGTATTGCGCGTTACTGCGGCTGATGGGTCCGTACTGCATTCGTTCGCCTCGGGAACTGGCAAAACAGCCACCGCCAACGTGTCGCCTGTCACCAACTTGATTGTGGCCAACCTTGCCGGCGCCGACCCGGTCGGGTTCTATACCGGTTTTAACAGCACAACGGCAGCCACGGTAACCCCTGCCGCAATCACTTCAGCAAACAGCGCTGTGATCAGTACACTCAAGGCAGGTGGCATTGACCTAAGTAGTGTTGGCGACCTTATTACCGCTGTCCTGGTGCCAGCAACCGGTACGACTGCCGGAAATGCCTACGATAAAGCGCTGGACGCTCTGAAGGCAACGCTAGCCGCTAGTGGCACCAGCCTCTCATCATTGACACTGAGTGTTGCCACAGGAAGCGCCACTCAGGCCAATGTAAATGCGGCAACCGCAACGGTGTCTCTGCCCGCTTCTTCCTTGTTGTTGCCCAGCGCAAAAAACTGCCCAGCCTTCCGAAGTGGCATGTATCGAGTAGTTGTGCCACAAGTTGGGACTGGTACTGAAGACATCACTACAAAGCTCAAGATCGATGCTGTCGCCTTAACAGCGACTGATGTGGACGGGAGTGTTAACACCTTCACCGAAGTCGGGCCTTGCCGCTACACCACTTCTGCGGGTGGCTCGTTTGTCGTGTCGGAAGCAGGCGTATTGATTTTCCAAGCGAAGTTCGTGACTACTTTTTCAATGGGCGTTGGTTTTCCTGATCAAACCTTTTCCGTGGCCGACCTTGCCGGTACTTGGAATGGCCTCGGCATGTCCAGAGCAACTACCGGCACCAACTTCGCCGTGGATTCTGTGACTGCAACGTTTAGTGCGACTGGCGTCACTAGCGGTGTCCAGTATTGCGCCAACGTCAAAACTTGTGTTGCTGGTACCAACACGATCACTTTCACTGCCAATGCGGCGGGCGGATTCACTGGCGTAAACTCCGACCCGACCAGCCCGACTGAACGTCTCTTCGCCTATCGTTCAGGCGGTGGTGAAATGATGTTGGTTATGGCCAGCAAAGAAGGGAGTTATAAGTTCTGGACGCGTCAACGCACCAATACCTTGCCGACGGTTGGCGTGGTGACTGCGAACTATAGCTTAACTAATAGTAGCTCGCTAATATCAAGCGGTGCCCCAGGCCTATCGACTAACACCATTAGCTCAGTGGATACCGTGCTCAATACATTTTTCCGTAGTCAGGTCAATGCACCCAATGCGTTTTCTCAACCGGAGTTTCTGACGATCAACAGTCCCCGTAATGGCTACACCACTCGTCGCGGGGAGACAGTCACGAACAGTATTGGCGGGCAAACTGTGGTCAGTGAGTTTGTTGCTTTGGGCATGCGCGGCATGGGCATTACGCCGGTGGCTTTCCCGTCGAATAATTCACTTTCGATCTCGGTCGTCCGGCCATAAACTGAAACCCTGAGTGTTTAAATCTTTGAGAGTTGGGCGACGCTGTCGTCCACACTCAAACCACTGAGTTGTCCGGCCCTCGCGAGGGCCGGATCAGGATGGCGTCCAAGCAAATCCAAAACATCGTCTTTGAGCCGCGTGAGCGTAAGCTCGATGCCACTCGCCTGCAATTGCTGGGCGAGATAAATCAGGACTTCGACGCAGCTCCCGTCAAGATCAGGAGATTCTTCCAGACTCAACACAACGGCCCGAAGCGGATCCCCGGCGGTGTGTTTGCGTTGTCACACCAACGTTAGGATGTTGCTGACAACCCGGTCGATATTTGCGAAAAATAGCGGTGCTTCCGGGCGCAGAATCAACAGGCCCGGTACACGCTGCAAGTCAGGATGGCGATCAATAGCGAGAAAGCTGTGAGCTCCGGTGGCATGGCCTAGCTCAGCCACGGTGGCGCGGCTAAATCCCCGCAAAGCCATCACCAAACTGACGGCGATGGCGAGCAGCAAGCCATGCAGCACGCCAAGAGCAAGCACCGCGACCAGTGCCGTCACCACGATCAATCGATCACGTCTCCAAATGAAATACGGTTTGATTTGCGAAGGTTTTAGCGCATGGGAAACGGCGTGAATCACGACTGCTGCTAGTACGGGCTCGGGAATTTTGCCGATCCAGGGCAACAAAGTCAGCACTGCACCCAAAACAATGGCGGCAGCAAAAAGGCCGGCGAGACGCGATTGTGCGCCAGCCGATTCGTTGGCAGCGGTAGCTGAAAATCCGGCGCCAACCGTCATGCCTCCGGCCAACCCAGACAACAGGTTGCCAATTCCCAAGGCGCGCAGATCGCGATTGGCATCGATGGGTTCTTGATGCAGCAGTGCGAAGTTGCGAATGGAAGTATAAGACTCGGCATAGAGGATAAGCATCAGAGCAAATGCCAGCTCACCGATACGTAACCAGGTATCTCGGCTGAGATCAGGCAGTCCGGGTGCGCTGAGCACCATCTGCACCTCCCCAACGACGGCAATGCCATAAGTATCAAAAACTTTGAAATGACTCAAGGCAATACCAAGCACAATCACAACCAGCGTGCTGGGTACTCGCTTCAGAGGTTCGAGGGCAAACAAGGCGACCAAACTTGCCGCTCCGAGGGCGAGGCCCCAGAGGTTAAATTGGGGCCAATGCCGATAAACGCCGAAGCATCACCGACTTTGCAAAGCGCGCCGATCAGAAAGAGTATTCCAGTCATTATCACTAGGCCTGCTGCAAGCACGAGCCGGTCACCAGCGATCACGTCCATATTCATGGCCCCCAACGAGGCTGCCAAAAGCGCCGCGGAAGAGGAGGTTGCTGACACGATTGCAAAGCGACTGCTGCCAAACAGGCCATAAGTCAGCAAGCCCACCAGCAACGCGATGACAGCCGCTTGCACCGGCAGATTTGCCAACCCCGCGTAGGCCACCGCTTCAGGCAAAAGTAGGCCTGCTGTGGAAAGACCTGCGATGAGATCTGACGGCCAACGTGACGGCCGTGCAATCACGGCATGAAGCCCGAGTTCTCACCTGCCCAGCCAGGCAGGTGGCGAGCGTCCGGCAAATGCGCCAGCGCTTTGGCTTCGGCGAGGGCTGCCTCGAAATCGCGAACCACCAACTTCTTTCGAATGCGTCGGCGCAAGTGGTCAGCCCAGAGAAACTCGCTAAAAGGGCTGGTGTCTTTGGCGTATCTTCCGGCATTGCGCAGCACGCCAGCCAGACTACGAAATGGGTCATCCTTGAGAGCGGTAACGTTGGTGGGCATCGCATTCCAAGGTTGGCGAACGCCATCGGCATCATAGGGGTGAGCCCATTGAAAATACTCCATAGCCAGCCAAAATTCGCCTCCGGACAGCCAAGATAGGTCACGTTGGACATTCAGCCACACTTGTTTCACGCCGTCTTCAATCAAGGCTAGGCCCAGATGATGGTGATCGACAATGTAATAACGACTGGACGGGCCCAGAACTGCTGGGAAGCACTGGTTACGCAAGAGGTCATTGCGAGCTCTCGTCCCGAGCGTGTTCCAGTGCTGGGCTTTGTTTTGCACTTCGAGCATGCCCACTGTCATCTGCGTTGGCCGCAGGCGCTTTAGGTCTGCCAGGATTAATTGCGGGTGGTGATGCGACATCGATCAGGCGGCCTTTTTTTTGCGCCCAGTTTTGACTTCGGGCAAGGCCTGCACGGCGGCAATCAGCGCGGCGGGTGACAGGGCCACTATGGCACTTAATCCCGCACGTAATAGTTCACTTTTCTTGACCGATGCACCATGTTTCAGACATTGCGCCTTAAGCAACTTGAGTGCATCGTACTCATTCTTGGGCATACTGTACCCGTCGCGCACGACCTTTAAAGTTGTCGGAAGTGCAATCTTCGGCTTGGGCACAGAGCGCTTCGGCGTTGTAATTTTGGTTGCCGCGGTCGGCTTTGCACGGGCCTTCTTTACTGTACCTACAACACTGACCGCGGAGCTCTTTGGTGGCGTTACCTTGGGTGCAGCAGGTGCCGGGGCAGATTCAGGTGCGCTGGCTACTTTTTTCAATGGTAATGTGGGCGATGTATTCATGCGAAGTCTCTCTTTAATCGTATAAACGGTTTAACTAATAGCGATTTATACGCCAACCGTGGGCGACTTGCAACCCCTGTAGCGAACCCCCCAGCGGAAGCGAATTCGCTACATTCGATATGGCAGTGGCCCTTAAACAAGGATTGTTTTGGCATTCATAATGCAATTGCAATTTATCTAGTTGAGTAGGTATGAATCAAACGTCGAAACTGTACCAACGCGCTATCCATCGCCAAAGGCAGCATCGCCGCATCTGGGTTGAGCAAAATGTTTTGATGCTGCGCCGTAATCATGTCTCTATCTTCATTAAATGCCCCCACCAAACTGTTGAAGATCGATTCGGTCATGGCTTGGGCAGCGGTAGCGTCAAGGGCATTTTTGCGGTGTGACTGCTGAAAGAAATAGTGGGTGGTGTTTTCTGTTTCAGGGGTGAGTGTTTGGCAGCTATGCAGCTGAACGGCTCTGCTTAAATCACCCTTCGCGTCTGAAATTGGGCGGCCACCTGAATGCATGAGCAAAGTGCCGGGTAGAAGGAATTCATAGATAAACCAGCGATCTAAGTGCTCATTAAATGTACGGAATTTTTGATAGAAAGGTGGTGCTGGAACGTTTGCTACCTCTCGGCTTACCTTAATGCCGTTTTGTTTGCCATAAATATCAAAGGTTTTTTCAATCAAGGGCACTGCTTGCGCAATGGCGGTACTGCCACCGAGCGTCTTTTCGTGAACATAACTGAGGTGCGAAAAATCAAGCAAGTTGTCGCAAATCAATAAGTAGGGCGTGGCATAGTGAAAGTAGCCAGGTTTGTATTGCCAGTCCGGGTGGTCACATGAAAAGTTATCGGGAAGCAGCGCTGAGTCTGCTTTTAATGCATCACCCATCCAAATAAACACCCAGCGATTTTTCACAACTAGTGGATAGGTTTTCACCCGCGCTTTTTCTGGAATGATGGCGATTCCCGGGGCATCAACGCATTGGCCTTGCGCATCGAACTTTAAGCCGTGATAACCGCAACGAATGCAGTCGCCTTCTCGCTTACCTTTGGAAAGTGGCGCATGCCTATGGCAGCATCTATCCTGCAAAGCGACGAGCTGGTTGTCGGCAGTGCGGTAAACAATAATGGCCTCGTTCAGCACAGTTCGCGTGAAAATTTCATCAGACTCAATCGGTGGGATTTCATGATCCCATGCGATGACGTACCAACTGTCTTGAATCCATTTGCTGTGCGATTCCATCTTGCTTACCTCCAGTTGCCATTAATATTACGCTCGTTGCCAAGACTGGCTAGAAGCAAAGACATAGGAGACAAAATGAAAAATGAGCCCAAAAGTAACCCAACCCGCAGAGATGCGTTGAAGCTATCGGGTGTTGCTGCAGGCGGTGCATTGTTAAGCGCCTGCGCCACCAGCGGTGCTTCGAAAGATGCGTCGGTAAAAACACCTTTTAACGTACCTCAAACTTTCGTGCCGATTGTAGGAACTGACGAAATGTATCCGGTGCGCCGCATTTATTGCATCGGTAGAAACTATGCCGCGCACGCACGCGAAATGGGCTCTGACCCAACGCGTGAACCACCGTTCTTCTTCCAAAAGCCAACCGATGCGATTCAGTTTGTGCCAGTAGGCTCAGTCACTGATCATGCATATCCAACGCTAACGAAGAACTACCACTACGAGGTCGAACTCGTTGCCGCCTTGAAAACTGGCGGCACTAATATTTCGATTGAAAAAGCACTCGACCATGTGTATGGCTATGCCCTTGGTTTAGATATGACACGTCGCGATTTGCAACGTGCGTTGGGCGATGAGAAAAAGCCGTGGGAAATTGGCAAAAGCTTCGATCGCTCTGCGCCCATCGGCCCGATTCATCGTGTCGAGCAAATTGGCCATTTTCCTAAGGGCGCGATCTCGCTGGCAGTCAATGGTGTTGTAAAACAAAACGCGAATTTGAGTTTCATGATCTGGAGCGTTGCGGAGCAAATTAGCCGCCTCTCACAAGCTTTCGAGCTGAAGGCTGGCGACATTATTTATTCCGGTACTCCAGAGAATGTTGGGCCGGTGGTAAAGGGTGACGTGATTCTTTGCAAGCTTGAAAAGCTGCCAGATTTATCTGTCAGGATTGTCTAGCGAGTTTTTCTAAAGTAAAGACAGCTTCATCGCACCAGGCGATCCAGCCGCGCTCGGCGGTCAAACCGGCCTTTAAGCCTAAAAGTCGACCTTGCTCGTTGAGCGAAAGCGTGGCTTTGTTCGAGTAGTTGCGAGCAAGAATCTTTTCATACAACGCCAAGCGCTCTCGGTGCATTGCTTTGCGTTCACTTACCTGTGCTTGCAGTGCGTGCATATCGACGCAGTCAAGCGCATAAAATTTCAGCAGGAAATTTTCTTTAATCGAAGGTGGTTCCGATGGAAAGCCACTCCATTCGAAAAGTTCCTTTTTGCCTTGATCCGTAATTGTAAAAACTGTTTTATTCGGGCGACTGTCTTGATGTATCGTCTGGCCCGCGATCCAGTTGTTTTCGCCAAGAGCGCGCAGCTCTTTATATATCTGCTGGTGGTTCGCTCGCCAAAAAAAACCGATAGAGCTATCGAATCTTTTGGCAAGCTCGTACCCCGTCATCGGTTCATCTGCGACGCAAACAAGAATGGCATGCGCGAGAGACATTCTTAGATACTTAGGCGAGCTTTCGCTTCGGCATATTCACGGCGCATGCGAGCCACCATTTCGGCGGTTGAGGTGACTTTTTTAATAGAGCCGATGCCTTGGCCGCAGCCCCAAATGTCTTTCCAAGCTTTGGCGCCAGTACCGGTGCCGAAATTCATTTTGCTTGGGTCGCTCTCGGGAAGATTATCCGGGTCCATTCCGGCATTTCGAATGCTGCCCTTGAGGTAGTTGCCATGAATGCCGGTATAAAAATTACTGTAAACAATATCGTCTGAATTGCTCTGAGTAATCATTTCTTTATAGCCATCAGTTGCGCGAGCTTCATGAGTAGCAATGAATGCGCTGCCAATGTACGCAAGATCGGCACCCATTGCTTGGGCGGCGAGTACTGCGCCTCCGGTCGACATTGAACCGGAGAGTGCTAACGGCCCATCAAACCATTCGCGAATTTCAGCCACCATTGCGAAGGGTGACTTCACGCTGGCATGACCACCTGCACCCGCTGCAACGGGTATCAACCCTGTGGCACCTTTTTCGATGGCTTTGTGAGCAAACACATTGTTAATGACGTCATGCAATGTAATCCCGCCCCATGCCTTTACGGCTACGTTTACATCTTCACGTGCACCGAGTGATGTGATGATGATCGGTACTTTGTACTTCTCGCACACCGCCATATCGTGCTCTAAGCGGTCGTTACTCTTGTGAACGATTTGGTTAATCGCATAAGGTGCGGCGGGCTTGTCTGGGTTTGCTTGGTTGTAGGCTGCCAGAGTTTCAGTAATCTCCGCAAGCCAGTCTTCGAGTTGTTCGGCTGGCCTAGCGTTCAGCGCTGGCATGCTGCCTATGACACCGGCTTTGCATTGCTCAATAACGAGTTTCGGATTGCTGATAATGAAAAGCGGGCTACCGATGACTGGAAATGGTAGGTTTTGCAGTACTGGGGGCAGATTTGCCATGCGGGAACTCCGAAAAATTCAGGTTGCAGAAAGTTTAATATGAAAATAGTAGCATATAAACTTCAGCTTGGCCTGAAATTTACGAGAGCCAGTTAGTGCTTACGTTCCACGGAAAAAGAGGCGTAGTACATCAACGCGTCTTTATAGATGGATGACGGTAACACGCTTAACGCCTTCGTTGCTTCTTCAGCTTCTCGTTTGGCCTGATCCATTGTGTAATCAAGTGCGCCAGTTGTTTTGATCGCATTCAGAATCATGTCGAAGTCTTCGGAATGGCCTTCCTCGATAGCTTTACGCACAACAATCTTTACCTCGCGATTACCCTTCTGAAGTAGGTAAATCAAGGGTAAAGTCGCTTTGCCTTCGCGCAAATCATCCCCCACGGTTTTGCCAAGCTCAGCCGAATCACCGGCATAGTCGAGTGCATCGTCAACGAGTTGGAAAGCCGTACCCAAGTGCCGACCGTACGCTGCCATAGCCGTTTGCACAGATGAATCGGCACCCGCCAAAATTGCGCCTACTTCGCCAGCGGCTTCAAACAACTTAGCGGTTTTGTAGCGAATTACTTGCAGGTACCGGCTTTCATCAATATTTGGGTCATTGATGTTCATGAGCTGTAAAACCTCACCCTCAGCGATGGTGTTCGTTGCGTTTGCCAGCACCTGCATGATGGACATACTCTTGGCTTCGACCATCATTTGGAAAGCGCGGGAGTATAAAAAGTCACCCACTAAAACGGCGGTTGGATTGCCAAAACTCTGGTTAGCGGTAGGCCTGCCGCGGCGTAAATCAGAGTCGTCCACTACATCATCATGCAGTAACGTTGCCGTATGGATGAACTCGATAACAGCGCCGAGAAGGTAGTGGTTACTTCCAGTGTAACCTAACGCTCGTGCGGTTAAGGCCAGCAAAGAAGGTCGCATCCGCTTGCCGCCAGCAGCGATAATATAATCGGCAACGGTATTGATAAGCGGTACTTCAGAGCTTAAGCGCTGCCTAATAACGGTATCCACTGCGGCGAGATCGTCCGCAATGATGGGATAGGCTTCAGCTGGTTTCATTGTTCGATGATTATAAATAAGCATTGGCCTTATGTCTCGCCAGTTGCCTGTCTTTTAAGCTACACGTATAATCGACAGTTCCGCGCTTAATAAGATCCAAAAGAGGCGTGGAGTTTATTAAACAAATAAGCGACAGAATGAACATGAATGTTCATTTAATAAAGTTTATTTTTAAATTGAAGGAAAACAATGTACGCAGTTATTCGTACTGGCGGTAAACAACATAAAGTTGTCGTCGGTGAAAAATTAAAAGTCGATACTATCGCTGCTTCTGTAGGCGCTGAGTATGACATTAAAGACATCTTGGCCATTGGTAATGGCGAGAACATTCTGATCGGTGCGCCGATTGTGGATGGCGCGACGGTGGTTGCAACCATTATTGCTCATGGCCGCCACGATAAAGTGCATATTTTCAAAATGCGTCGTCGTAAGCACTTCCAAAAGCGTACGGCTCATCGCCAGAATTACACACAACTATTCATTCAGTCGATTACATCGAGCTTGGGTACTGCCAGTGTTGCAGCACCGGTGGCTAAAGCAGCGCCGGACGATCTTGTAAAAATTGAAGGTATCGGTCCTAAGATTAATGAGCTTTTCATTAAAGCTGGTATTACTACGTTTGCCCAACTTGCCTCGACTCCTGTTGAGAAGATGAAAGAAATCTTGAAATCTGGCGGTAACCGCTTTGTTTCTCATGATCCAAGCACATGGGCCGAGCAAGCTGCCTTGGCCGCTAAAGGTGATTGGGCTGCATTCAAAGCTCTCACCGATTCACTCGACGGTGGCGTTCGCCGCTAATATTGATACAGTAAGCAAGGACCTAACTAGGACACTACGACCATGGCACAGAAAAAAGGCGGCGGCTCTACGCGAAACGGGCGCGATTCACAACCAAAAATGTTGGGCGTTAAAGCCTACGGTGGTGAAGTGCTCAATGCAGGCTCAATCATTGTTCGTCAGCGTGGCACTCGTGTACACCCAGGTGTAAACGTAGGCCAGGGTAAAGACCATACCTTGTACGCATTGGTTGATGGTCATGTGAAGTTCGCCATTAAAGGCGCACTGAATCGTCAAACAGTTAGCATCGTTCCGTTACAGTAATACTCTGTAGCGAGGCACGCGGAGGGCTTCCAAGCTTCTGCCGCTAACGATAGAAGCCCCGCACAGTGCGGGGTTTTGTTTTTTTACATGAGGTTTTTTATCAATGAAATTCATCGATGAAGCGCGAATAGAGGTGACCTCAGGCGATGGCGGCGTAGGCCAAAGCTCGTTTCGTCGCGAGAAGTTCATTCCCAAGGGTGGCCCTGACGGTGGCGATGGTGGGCGAGGCGGTAGCGTGTTTGCACTCGCCGATCGCAACATCAACACCTTGATCGATTTTCGTTACGCTAAAAAGCATATTGCACGCAATGGCGACCGTGGGCGCGGCAGTGATATGTATGGCGCAGCTGCGGACGATCTTGTTCTGAAGATGCCGGTTGGCACCCAGATTTACGATCAAGAAACCGATCAATTGCTATTTGACCTCACCGCCCATGACCAAATGGTGATGCTGTGCAAAGGCGGCGACGGTGGCTTTGGCAATATTCACTTTAAAACTAGCACCAATCGTGCGCCTAAGAAGTCGACACATGGTTTTCCTGGTGAAATGAAAGCGCTGCGCTTAGAGTTAAAAGTGTTGGCCGATGTTGGTTTGTTGGGTATGCCCAATGCCGGTAAATCGACCTTCATTACCGCGGTATCCAACGCTAGACCAAAAATTGCTGATTACCCCTTCACCACATTGCACCCAAATTTAGGTGTTGTGCGGGTTGGGCCAGAGAAGAGCTTCGTGATTGCGGACATTCCTGGCTTAATTGAAGGCGCATCAGAAGGTGCAGGCTTAGGTCATCAATTCTTACGTCATTTACAGCGTACTCGGGTATTGCTGCATCTAGTTGATATGGCACCTTTTGACCCGACGGTCGACCCTGCCAAAGAAGCGCGTGCCATTGTGAAAGAGCTCGGAAAGTACGATGAAGAATTAATGAATAAACCTCGATGGTTAATCCTTAATAAACTCGATATGGTGCCGCAAGAAGAGCGCGAATCTCGTGCGGCAGAGTTCTTGAAAAAATACAAAGGCAGAGGTAAATCTGCATTGCCGGTTGATCGCGTTTATTCGATTTCGGGTTTAACAGGCGAAGGCTGCGAAGCGCTGACCTATGCTATTTTCGACTTCATTGTTGCGATTACCCCGGAGGTGGACCCGGATCGCGATATTCGTTTTGAAGATTAATTAAATGAATGCGACCGTTTCTACGTTAAAGGCAGCGCATCGCGTTGTTGTGAAGGTCGGCTCTAGCTTAGTGACCAATGAAGGTAAAGGCTTAGACCGGGAGGCGATTTTGCGTTGGGGTGAAGAAATCGCTGCCCTTCGCGCTATGGGTAAAGAGATTATTCTGGTATCGTCGGGCGCCATTGCCGAAGGCATGAAACGTTTAGGTTGGGCCAAGCGCCCTAGCCAAATGCATGAATTGCAAGCGGCTGCTGCTGTTGGGCAAATGGGTTTAGCGCAGGTCTATGAAACTTGTTTTGCAGTGCACGGTTTGAAAACTGCGCAAGTGTTGCTCACCCATGAAGATTTGAGTGATCGAAAACGTTATTTGAATGCGCGCTCGACCTTGGTTACTTTGTTATCGTTAGGCGTTGTGCCAATCATTAACGAGAACGATACCGTGGTGACTGACGAGATAAAGTTTGGTGATAACGATACTTTAGGTGCTCTAGTCTCGAACCTCGTTGACGCTGATTGCCTGATTATTTTGACTGATCAAACCGGGCTGTACACGGCTGATCCGCGTAAAGATCCAGCGGCAACACTACTATCTTCTGTGACTGCTGGTGACGCTTATCTCGAGGAGATAGCGGGTGGTGCTGGTTCGCTCATCGGCAAGGGCGGCATGATTACCAAAGTCTTGGCAGCCAAGCGCGCAGCGACTGCGGGTACCGATACGGTTGTGGCATCGGGTCGCGAAGCCAATGTTTTGAAGAGACTTGCTAACGGCGAGTTGGTCGGCACCCAGTTTAATGCACCTTCGCAGCGTTTGGCGGCTCGCAAGCAATGGATGGCTGATCATTTGCAGTTGCGAGGTCAGGTTCGGCTCGATGCTGGAGCGACTAGAGCGTTGCTCAAAGACGGTAAAAGCTTGTTACCGATTGGAGTTGTGGAAGTCACCGGGGAGTTCGAGCGCGGCGAAGTGATTGCTGTGCTCGATACTGAGGGTAATGAGATTGCTCGCGGGTTAATCAATTATTCAAGCTCCGAGTCTAGACGCATTATGCGCAAGCCTTCAAGCGAGATTGAGGCCGTTTTAGGTTTCATCGAAGAGCCGGAGCTTGTACATCGTAGTAATTTAGTGTTGTCAGCGTAAGTCATGAAAGTTGCAATCGCAGGGGCAGGAATTTCAGGCTTGGCTAGTGCGCTCGCAATCGCTCGTAAACACGATAACAGTAATGTGTATGTGTATGAACGCCAGACTGAGATCGCCGTAAGTGGTGCGGGTATTCAGCTTGGGCCCAATGCCTTTCATGCGCTAAATCAAATTTCGCCTAAGCTAGCCGCCGAAGTAAAAGAAAAAATAATTACACCTACACGTCTGTTGATGCGCGATATCTCGAATAATAAACTTTTGAGTAGTGTGCCTCTAGGTGCACAGGTAGAAGCCGACTTCGACCAGCCCTATGGCATGCTTCATCGAGCGGTGTTGCAAGCTAAGTTGCTAGAACATGCCCAAGCGCAATCAAATATTGAAGTACAACTTGGTCGAGCATTTGATGCAGAATCAGCTTTTGCAAAATCGGCCGATCTTACGATTGCAGCGGATGGGCTTTGGTCAACGGTACGTGGACAAGTTATGGGGCAAGCTCGAACTCATTTAAGCTCGATCGCTTTTCGTGCCTTTGCGCACTGCACGGATGAAGTGAATGAAATTCGTCTATGGGTTGGGGCAGGTGTGCATGTGGTTGCCTATCCGGTATTGCATCCAACTGGAGGGCATCGAGTTCTGAACATTGCCGCTTTTATATCTAGTGCTCAAATGCAAATGCTTAACGAGTCAATGCCTCAACAAGACAATACGAGTTGGGCAATGAATGTCAGCCCACAAGAAATGTGCGACAGTCTGCTCATTGCCAATGATGAACTCAAGTCCATATTATTTGGTGCCCAAGATTGTTCTGCCTGGCGCGTGTTTGACTTAAAGCCAATTCATCAATGGTTTTACGGTAAAACAGTTTTAGTGGGCGATGCAGCGCACGCCATGTTGCCGCACTTAGCGCAAGGTGCAGCCTTTGGGTTAGAAGACGCTGCCTGCCTAGCGAAAGCACCCTTGTTCTTGGCGCAGTTTCAAGAAAGCCGTTTAAAGCGCTGCTTGCGTGCACAAATGGCCGCCAAGCGCTATCAAGCGATTTATCATGCGGGTGGCTTATTGCGCAGGGCGCGTAATGCTGTACTTTCGCAATCAGTTTTAGCACCCAAGTATGGTGGGCTATCTTGGGTTTACTCTTACCAATAAATCGGCGAAGCTTAATTGATAAACATACCGACCGGTAACGTGACTTTAGAACGTAACAAAGCAAATGTGCTTGCTTTTTACGACTTGATGTTTAATCAATCAAAACCCGCCGAGGCAATGCGCTTGTTTGGTGGAGCAAGCTACAAACAGCACAATCCTGAAGTAGCTGATGGCAAACAAGCATTTATCGATTTTTTCGAAGAAATGGCCCAAGAATATCCCGGCAAATCTGTTGATTTCATGCGCGTATTTGCGGATGGCCAATTCGTAGTGCTTCATAGCGCGCACCACTTCCCGGGCCTACTCGGTGGCGTTTGGGCCGCGATGGATATTTTCAAGCTCGACGAGGAAGGTTACCTTGTTGAACATTGGGATGTACTACAAAAAGTGCCCAGTACAGCCAAGCATCAGAACGGCATGTTTTAACTTTTTAATCCTTTCTGCGATGAATATTGCAGGCGACATGGGTCAGTGCCATACTGCAATTATGAGCAAAAAAATCTGCACTGGCCTTGTTATTGTTATTCTCTTTTCTCTTGTTGAGTGCACTCGGTACTTGGGCGGTTATACAACTGCCTACGTGGGTGCGAGATAAGGCGGCGATAGAACTCAACAAGATCCTTGAAAGGCCGGTAACCTTGGCATCTGTCGATTTCGGATTATGGCCACTACGCGCAGGGGTCAAAGATTTTCGAGTTTTAGAAAAGCAAGGCTCCATCGCGACGTTTGCTGTTGATAGTTTGCAAGCTGAAGTCGACTGGACCTCGGTAACAAAAAAATATCCTATCGTTAATAGCGTAAAGATCATCAACCCAGTGATTTCGTTGACGCGCTTCGCGGACGAAAAGACCAGCGTTGATGATTTGGTCGAAAAATTTCAAAATCGCCCAAGAAGCGATGGCCTACCCAAGTTCTCTATTGCGAATATCGAGCTAGATGGCGGTGCAATTTATGCCGAAGATCAGACGGTAAAAAGCAAGCACTCTGTGACGCAATTGCAAACAAAAATTCCTTTTGTTTCTAGTTTAGACGTGAATCAAAAAGTGTGGGTTAAACCCGAGTTAAGTTTCAAACTCGACGATAAGCTAGTGCAAGCAAGGGCCGAAAGCCTACCCTTCGACGGAACACATCAGTCACGCCTAAATTTGCGGGTTGAGCCTTTTGAATTGGCTCCTTGGTTTGTTTATTGGCCTAAGACCGCGGTTGTGGCACCGAAAAAGGCTCAGATTGAAACTAATTTGAATATTGATTTCGCGCAGGAAGCGAAAGTCAAGCTGGCTATCCAAGGGCAGCTGAAAGTAAGTGGAGTAGAGGTGCAGCAGGCGCTTAAAACAAGCGTCTTCGAGAAAATGGAGGCTCAGATTCAAAGCCTCGAAATTGAACGCCTCGAACTGCAACCTTTAGATAAAAAGTTCCGTGCCTCTGCCGTTTTGATTGAGCAACCGTTAGTACAGTTAGTTAGACCTGCTAATGCGGCGGTGGCGGCTAGGCAAGCGGAAAAAGTTGAAGCACCTATCTCTTTTGATTGGGAGCTTGGTGAAGTGAAGATTAATCGAGGTAGCGTGAGCTATCAAGACCCTGGATTTGCGCCTAAACCATTGAGCGTTAAGCTGACGGAAATTAACAGCGTGATTACCGGACTCAGTGCTGACCCCCAGCATAAGGTGGTCTTAAGAGGCAGCGCAAAAGCGGGTAGAGGGGAAATAATTGAAGTGGATAGTAATTTCAGTAAAGTGGATCAAGACCATGCGCTTGACTGGAAAGTGGCTAATGCTTCCTTGAGTGATTGGTGGTGGTTTGTTGAGCCGTACGTCATTAGCACACCGAAGGGCGGAAAGTTTGCAGGCCAAGGTCGAGTGTTGTTTGGTGCAAAAGCGAGCGTTAGGCTGGATAAACTTGCGGTCAAAGTTACCGACTTTAGTTTGAAGAGTAAGTCTGGTTTGGAATGGTTGAAGTTCGCATCGCTCAGTGTTGCTGATTTTTCTATGGGTTTGAATGAGAGAATAATCAAGCTGGGAAAAGTAGAAGTATCGAAATTTTCGATGCTCGCAAAACGAGGTGAACAAGGGTTTAGCATCTTAGAAGTTATCCCTGCGCAGACTTCTACGATGGTGGCTGAGAAGTTCAGTAGCAATGTAAAAAGCATTAGTTGGATTATCGATTTACAGGAAGTGCGATTTGAAGAATCTACCGTTGAGCTAGTTGATGACGTAAAGAATCGCGCTACTGATGTCAAGATTGAAGACATTGAGATGGCGGCGAAGAATTTACGAATTGATACCGGAGCGAGTTTTACGTCAGGCACCCAGCCGATATCGAATATAAAACCGATCTCCGGAAGTTTGGATTTGAGTGGTTTGGTGAATAAGAAAGGTCGTTTAAAGCTCAAAGGCCCTTTGCAATTGCAACCAATCCAAGCTTCTTTAGAGCTGAATTTGGCCGATATTAACCTGCTACCGTTTCAAGCCTACTTTACTGAATACGTAAATGCGAGCATGAATCGGGGTGAAGCTTCGATTAAAGGTAAATTAGGTGTCAATTTGGCGTCAGATAATCCAGTGCAATATCAGGGTAGTGTGGCCATCAATCAGTTTGCTAGTATCACCAAGTTGGGCAACGAAGACTTGCTCCGTTGGAAGGCGCTACGCTTAAGCAACAGCCAGTTTGTATCTAAACCGCTCAGTGTAGATCTCGGCGATATTGAGCTTGACGAGTTCTATAGTCGCTTAGTTTTATCCGCTGAAGGGCGCTTAAACTTGCAAGATCTTGCTGTTTCGAAAGAAAGTACACCAAATTCACCCACACCCTCGTCCATACCCGCTTCAGCGCCGGCACCGGTAGCCGAACGCTTGCCGGTACGAATCGGGAAGGTTACTTTAAACAATGGCAACGTGAACTTTAGCGATTTCTTTGTGAAACCTAATTACACAGCCAATCTTACTAACATGAGCGGTACTGTTACAGAGCTCACTCCTGAGAAAGCAGGGGCCGTGAGCTTATCTGGCCGCATTGACGGTACAGGAAGTTTGGCTATTGAAGGCAGTATTAACCCGCTGATTCGAAATTTGTTTTTAGATATCAAAGCCGATGCAACCGATATCGATTTGCCTAGGCTATCGCCTTACTCAGGCAAGTACATTGGGTACGGAATCGAAAAGGGAAAGCTTGGTGCTAAGGTTTCCTATAGGTTAGAGGATCGAAAACTACAAGCTGAGAATCGAGTAATTTTGGATCAGCTGACGTTTGGTGAGAAGGTCGATAGCCCAACGGCAATGAAACTCCCAATATTGTTTGCAGTGGCTTTGTTAAAAGATCGCAACGGCGTCATCGATGTCAATATGCCAATTGGAGGTTCGTTAGATGATCCGCAGTTTTCAATCAGCGGTCTGGTGTTTCGAATGATTGGTAACTTGATTGTGAAGGTGATTACATCACCCTTTACGCTGCTGGCAAGTTTGGGCGGTGGCAAAGACCAAGAGCTTTCGAAAATAGATTTCGAAGTTGGTAGCGCGGCTTTGAGCAGGGCGAGTGTTGAGAAGGCGGAATCGATTGCAAAGGCGCTCAATGACAGGCCGGCGTTAAAGCTTGATTTGGGTGGGCGCGCCGACCCGCAGGAAGATGCCGACGCTTTGAAGAAAGTTGCATTTGATCGTCTACTCAAAGCGCAAAAGCTGCGCGAAACGTTGAAAGGTAACGTAGGCGCTGACGCGATTGATGCGGTTGAGATCACTCCTGCTGAGTACCCAAAGTATTTAACTGCGGCCTTTAGAGCAAATCAGACAGGCATCACGCTTTCTCCGCGTGCTACACCTATACCTGAAATGGAAAAGTCTTTAAATGAACAAGCGAAAGTGACTGATGCCGAAGTGCTAAACCTCGCTAATAAAAGAGCCCAAGCCATGAAGGATTGGTTGGCTGAGAACGGCAAAATTGACGCTGAAAGGCTGTTCATTACTGCGCCAAAGCTAGAAGGAGCGGCCCGGGTTGAATTGGGGTTGAAGTAAGTTTAACCCACCTTTCCAAGTGCCCGCAAAATCTTCTCCGGGGTAATCGGTTGAGAAGCCACTTCGACGTTAAACGGTGCCAGCGCATCGTTGATTGCGTTCATCACCGCAGCCGGTGCACCAGCCGTTCCCGCTTCGCCGGCACCCTTGGCACCTAGCATCGATGTTTTAGTTGGCGATTGAATATGGTCGACAATGATGTCAGGCATCTCGGCAGCCATAGGCACTAGGTAATCGGCCATGTTGCCATTGCGTAGCGAGCCTTGATCGTCGTATAAACATTCCTCGAATAATACGCCGCCTATACCTTGCACAATCGCACCGCGCATTTGCTCATCAACCAACATCGGGTTGATAACCCTCCCGCAGTCTTCAACTGCCCAGTGCTTTAGAAGTTTGACAAAGCCGGTGTCGGCGTCTACCTCGACGTAAGAAACTTGCACCCCATTTGTGAAGATAAAAGGATATTCGCGCTGTGCATAATGGCGGGTGACCATCAGTTCAGGCGTGAAATCGTTCGGTAGCGTGTCGGATCGGAAGTAGGAGATTCGGCCTAAATCATTCATGGTGAGAACGATAGCTTTGGTCGCAACGTCAATGATTTCGCCATTGCTTATCGCTAGTTCGATCTCAGGTCGTTTCAAAATGACTGCTGCCACTTTGAGGATGTTCTTACGCAGTGCAATGCCTGCTTGCAATACAGCTTCACCACCAATACCCGCGCCACGCGACGCCCAAGTGCCCCCGCCATAAGGCGTTGCATCGGTATCGCCAGTAATGACCTTCACACGGCTTATTGGTAACCCAACAGCGTCTGCTGCGATCTGGGCGAAGATGGCTTCGGCACCTTGGCCTTGTTCTCCAACGCTTGATAGAACGACTAGAGTGCCGGAGGGTTCTAACTTTACAGTCGCACCGTCTTGCGAAGCAATCCGGGCACCGCCAACTCCGTAGAAGGCAGCACTTGGGTTGGTAAGTTCGATTAACGCTGCGATGCCTATACCCCGGTAAACACCTTTGGCGCGCAGGGTGGCTTGTTCGGCACGTAGGCCTTCGTACTCGATCAACTCGCGAGCGCGATGTAAGCAAGCCTCATGAGACAGTATTTCCAGTTTGATGCCTGATGCGCCAGCCGTTGGGTAAGCGTTATCGGGAATCACGTTTCGCAAGCGAAACTCGAAAGGGTCCATGCCGATTTTTCGTGCAACGCCATCGACTAAGCCTTCGGTCACTGCGCAGGCAATAGGGTGACCAACGCCACGATACTGACAAGTCGGGGTTTTGTTTTGAAACACCACACGAAGTGCTGCGCGGTAGTGGCTATGCTTGTACGGCCCACCGGTTAGGTTTACCACTTGGTTGCCTTCAATGCCGCTTGTGCGCGGGAACATCGAGTAGGGGCCGATGCCTGTGAGGTCATCAATTTCGAACGCTAAGATGTCGCCCGCTTTGTTGGCGGCGATTCGACCCTTGATTTTGTGTTCGCGTGCGTGAATGTCTGATGTAAATGATTCCAAACGATCCGCCACGAATTTCACGGGACGGGCTAATAGAATCGAAATAGCGACGGTTGCGAAGTCGTCCGGGTAGGCGTGCACTTTAATGCCGAATGAACCGCCCACGTCTTTACAGATTACTCGGACATTCGATTCTGTGAGATCGAACTGGCGGCAATATAAATCTTGCATCATATGCGGCGCTTGCTGCGAATGATGCACGGTGAGTTTGCCGTCGGACGGGTTCCAATCGGAAATTTGGCAACGTGGCTCCAAGGTGACGCCGGTGTGCCGACCGAAGTCGAAAGTCTGCTCGAACACTGCATCGGCTTGTGCGAACGCGGTATCGACATCGCCGACGTTTAATTTGCGCTCAAAGCATAGGTTGTCGTTAAGCTCGGGATGAATGACCGGCGTGCTGGCGTCGAGTGCGGTGTCCATGCTGAGCGCAGCAGGCAGCTCTTGCCATTCAACATGTATTAGCTGCAAAGCATCTTCGGCTTGGGCGCGTGTTTCCGCAACAATCGCGACGACTGGCTCGCCTTGCCAGCAGGCTCTATCAATTGCCATGGGGTATTGCGGTGCGCTTTTGATGCCAGCAAGGTGAGTCAATACGCCTTGCCATGGCTTACAAATTTTCGTGAGTTGCGCACCATTAAAAATAGCCACAACACCGGGCATTGCGCGAGCCGCTTCCGATTCGATGCGAATGATTTTCGCGTGCGCAACCGGCGAGCGCCAAAACACCACATGCACCATGCGGGGCATTTGTAAATCATCGATGTACTGGCCTCGGCCTTGCACTAAGCGCTGAATGCCTTGCCTCGGAATGGCTGCACCGATGTGAATTTGGTCATCAAAAATTGGTGCAACTTCGGCTTGCGAAGGTAAGTCTCTGGGGCTATTCATTTGGCTGCTCCCTTCAAATCTTTCAGTACATCAGCGACAGCATCCACAATCGCGTGGTAGCCAGTGCAGCGGCAATAGTTACCACTAATCCATTCCCTAATTTCGTCGCGATTGGCGCTAGGTTTTTGCTCTACTAACTCGACACAAGCCATCAACATGCCTGAGGTGCAGTAGCCGCATTGCAGCGCATTTCGTTTGATGAATGCCTCCTGTAATGCCTTGAGTGCAGGCGAGGGCGTCGGCGTTTCCGACGTCGTGACTTGGCAACCATCGGCTTGCGCCGCTAGCATTAGGCAGCCACGAACGATTTGGTTATCGACCATGACCGTGCAAGCACCGCAGACGCCATGCTCACAACCTAGGTGTGAACCTGTTAAGCCTAAGTCGTCGCGTAAGAAATCGACCAGGTGTTTGCGGCAATCCACTTGCTTTTGAATGGCCGTGCCATTCACGACGAGATTGATTTCTGTATTCATGCTGCTTTGCCAAGAGAGTGTGTGGATGCGTTCGTCGTTGCTATTCGCTTGAGCGCACGCTTCAAGAGCACGCCTGCCAAATGCATCTTGCTCTCTTCGTTGTGGGTTAAATCAGCTAATGGCTCAAGCTCGGTTTTTAGGCTTGCAACAGCTGCTTCAATGGTGGCGTCGGTAAGCGATGAGGCGTTCACAATGGCCTCGGCTTTCAATGCGCGAATGGGCTTATCTGCAATGCCAAGAAAGGCGATGCGGTGGTTATTTGCTTCGCTGCATACGGCTAAGCCTGCGACAGCATAATCGCCATGGCGCCTCGCCAGCTCGCTGAAGTCATGGGTTTGATTGCTTTGAATGATAGGAAATTCGCAAGCTGTGACGATTTCATCTTCTTGCATGTCAGTGGTGTACAAGCCTTGAAAGAAATCATCCGCTGAAACTTTACGCTCGCTTTTTGCGCTTTTTAAAACAATCATTGCATTTAATGCCAAGGCGCAAACAGGCCATTCCGCTGCCGGATCTGCATAAGCGATGGAGCCACCCAGGGTGCCTAAGTTTCGAATAGCGCGATGCGCAATGTGTGGCGCAGCTTGCGCCAACATAGGCGAGTGTTGAGCAACCAAAGCCGATCCTTCAATGTCGGTGTGGGTAGCGAGCGCACCAATTCTTAACATAGCGTTCTGAACGGTGATGCCTTTTAATTCGGAGAGCCCACGAATATCGATGAGCAGCTGCGGTTCTGATAAACGCATATTGAGGGATGCCAAAAGCGTTTGACCGCCGGCAAGAATTCGTAAGTCATCCCCGTATTCCGACATCGTGCTGAAAAGATGCGCAAGGCTTTGTGCCTTGATGTATGAAAAAGGTGGGCTCTTCATAAAAAGTGCTTTCCAAGGAGTAATAGGGCGGCTCCGCAGGCAATACCTGCGCAAAACCAAAATAAGCGGGAGTCTTTTGTTTGTGTAGGTGCCGTAAATGCAGTTGATACCGCGGCACGTGACTCGGCATGTGATGCTGAGACAGCTGCCGCTTGGGGCGCATCGGCAGCCGCCAGCGATTGCGCATCAATGGATGTTGATGTGTCGTCTTTTGTTTCTAAAGCTTTTCCGAAAGCCGCAAAAAAATCATCGGCCATGCCCTTAGCCGCAGCATCAATCATGCGGCCACCAATTTGCCCAAGCTTGCCACCGACCGAGGCATTCACGGTATAGCTCACTTGTGTACCTGCCTCAACAGTTGTGAGCTCCACATTCGATGAGCCTTTAGCAAAGCCTGCTGCACCACCCGAGCCTTCAAACGTGAGTGTGTAACCTTCAAGCGGCCTAACATTCGACATAGATACTTGGCCATTAAACTTGGCACGCACCGGCCCGAGTTTGATGCCAAGACGAGCGCTCATTGAATTAGCATCGATGCGCTGCATCGCCTCGCAGCCGGTAATGCATTGTTGTAAAACTGCTTCGTTGTTTAAAGCGGCCCAAACTTTTTCTTTAGGTTGCGCAATGATCGTACTGCCGTTGAGTTCCATTGATTATCTTTTGCTAACTAATGCTATTTTTCTGCTATTGACCATTTGCTAAATATTGTGCAACATCACTGAACAAATGGTCAACATGAAAAAAATCGTCGTTTCGGCAAACGCTAAATCACGCGTGCGGCTCAGCCCTGAGCAGCGTGAATCGCAGATCGTTGCTGCTGCAATTGATTTTTTTTCCCGTCGCGGCTTGGATGCTCAAATACGAGATCTCGCCAAAGAGATAGGTATGGCTCATACCTTGTTATATCACTACTTTCCCACCAAGCAAGCCTTGATTGATCGCGTATATGACGAGCTATTCATGGGGAGGTGGAAGCCGGATTGGGAGAAATTGCTTGATATCCCCATGCCGATTGAGGAAAAGCTTTGCACGTTGTATGAAAGTTATCTACCCACGATTTTGACGCCGGAATGGATGCGCATTATCGTTGGTTCGGGTTTGAGCGATGGTGTGATTCCCAACCGTTATTTCGCCATGATGAATCAACGTTTTTTTCCTAAATTGATTCGGGAAACGCGTAAAGCCTTTGGTTCGAAATCGAAAGCAAAGACCAGTGTTCGCGAACAGGGCTTGTTAATGGGCTTGCATGGCGGTCTAATATATTCGCTTGGTATTTGGCCGCATGTCTACGGGCAACCGTTTGAGGGCATGAACAATCCAAGCGATGTGAAGCTGATCATTCGCGATCGAGTTAAGGCGTATTTATCGCTTGCGCCTGAAGTAGTGGTGGGCGCAATACCTATTGAACTAAAAACTATTCGGAGAGCCGCATGAGTCTCGCACTAAATCATTTTTCTATTCGCACGCTCGATCTCGAAGCAACAACGAAGTTCTACTCTGAAGTGATCGGGTTGGAAGTTGGCCCACGACCTCCGTTCCCATTTCCTGGCGTTTGGCTTTATACCGGCGATACAGAGCAGTACGCCAATGCCATCGTGCATGTGATTGGTTTGGATGCAAAGAACCCCAATGGCTTGAACCAGTATTTGGGCGAACGCGACAACACCGGCTTGCACGGTAGCGGCGCAGTTGACCATGTCGCATTCTTCGTTACTGGGCTTGAGGCGATGCTGAAAAAATTAAAAGGCTTGGGCGTTGATTGCCGAGCTAGAGAAGTGCCAGTGCTTGGGCTTTATCAACTATTTCTCGATGACCCAAATGGTGTGGTGATCGAACTTAATTACCCATCTACCGGGAAACTTGCTGCCTAGTTATTCGTGAAGCAAGTCGACGTCATTATCGTGGGTGGTTCGTTAGGTGGTCTGATGGCCGCCAACTGCTTACTGCGCGCTGGCTTTAAAGTACTTGTCTTGGAAAAGTCGCTGGTGGCTTTGGATGGTCGCGGCGCGGGCATCGTGACCCATTCCAAATTGCTTTCAGTGCTTGAGCGCTGCGGCGTGGTGGTTGATGACACCCTTGGTGTGAAAGTTGAGACTCGGGTAGTGCTTGCGGAAGATGGCGGTGAGTTAGCACGTGAAAGTTATTCACAAATACTCACGTCTTGGGGACGGCTCTACAACTTATTAATGGTCGCCCTACCAGCTGAAAACTATGTGCTCAATGCGGGTGTAAAGCATGTGGAGTCCCTCGGTTCGCACTCAGTCGTTCACTGCACAAATGGTCAAGCCTACACAGCGCCACTAACCATCGCAGCCGATGGTATTCGCTCAGCAGTTCGTGC
>JAYWIG010000280.1:0-2506 GCA_043789035.1 Betaproteobacteria bacterium | reverse complement strand
GCATGACGCAAGACCAAAACCTAGACTGCGTAAGGTTTAGCTCGCTGGCAGAGCGACTTTCCCAAAATCACCTTACAGAACAACTTTCCTTCGCCGTTGAAAAAAAGCGACTATAGAAAAGCCCCAGCATGGAACCCTTCATCAGCGCACTCAGCCTCTACCCTATCAAAGGCTGTCAGGGTATTGCCTTAACCGAAGCATTTGCGCTCGATAAGGGGTTGGCAATCAAATTAGCCAATGGCCAAATGCTGCATGACCGCCAATTTATGGTGGTTGATAGCCAAGGCCAGTGCATGACGCAGCGCGAAGTTCCATTACTGGCCACGATTGGTGTGAGTATTGGTGAAGATAGTTTAAGCCTAAGCGCACCCGGCCATGAAAGCCTGCATGTGCCAATTTCGTTCGCAAGCCGTCAGGCAAGAGAGGTTGTGGTGTGGAGCTTTGCCGGTAGCGGCCTAGATGTGGGCTTAAGTACGACGACTTGGTTTACCAAGGTGCTTCAACGTCCTGCAGCCCTAGTTCAATTCGATAACAACATGCCCAGAAACTGCGAAGAAATTGGCAGTATTGCTTCAAAAACCTACTTTGCCGATAGCTTCGGATACTTGATACTGGGCAAAGCGAGTGTTGGTGATTTAGAGCAGCGCATGCGAGTACATCATCAAGACGCTAGTTTTGAGCTCCCTGCAAATCGGTTTCGGGCCAATATCCTGCTTGATGGTATTGACGCTTACGAAGAGGATCTCATTCGAACATTTGATTTTGAAAGCGTCACGCTCGAGGTGGTAAGCAAATGCGTTCGCTGCAACGTTCCTAGCGTTGACCAAATGAGCGGCGAAGTACAGTCGGAACAACCAACTCCGGTCTTGGATACTTACCGACTCGATCTTGAGCTGGCAGGCTCAACGATCGGTGTAAACGCTGTTTGGTTGCCTTCAGCAAACCAGATCGGTAAATCCTTAGTTATCAAAATGGGCCAACAAATCAAGTTTGAATACGCTTTTTGAGCCTTTGCCAGCTTTTAGAGACATTCCTCCCCAAAACCTATGCTTTTCGGACGATCGGTTATTTTGCAGCGCAACATTAACAGGTAATAATACAAGATAACGTTTTTTTACGGCCTTTTTAGGAGATGCGACTTGCTTTATCAAATGCACGAAACCCAGCGCGCGATGCTTAACCCAGCGTCGGTATGGGCTGAATCAATGAGTAAGCTATTTGGGAACTCCTATAGCCCTCTTGCCTATACGCCTCTGGCATCACGCATGGCCGCAGGCTTTGAGCTATTGCATCGCTTGGGCAAAGAGTACGAAAAGCCAGCATTCGGCATATCAACAACGACAATTGATGGCCAAGAAGTGTCAGTTACAGAGCGTATCGATCTCTCCAAGCCTTTTTGCCAATTGCGCAAATTCGAGCGATTATTGCCTAAGCATTTAGCAAAGCATGAGAACGACCCAACCGTATTGATGTTTGCGCCACTCTCTGGCCATCATTCAACACTTTTGCGCGATACTGTACGCGCCCTCTTGCCGGATCACAATGTTTACATCACCGACTGGGTGGATGCACGCATGGTGCCCCTTGAGGCAGGCCCATTTCACCTAGACGACTACATTTCCTATGGCATCGACTTTATGCGCCATCTCGGCCCAGACTTACATGTAATGTCGGTCTGCCAGCCAACCGTGCCGGTTTTAGCTGCGATTTCGATTATGGCAACGTTGAAGGATCAGAAACTTCCGAAAACTATGACGATGATGGGCGGCCCTATCGACGCAAGGCTTTCGCCTACAGAGGTTAATAACCTAGCCACTACAAAACCCTATTCTTGGTTTGAAAACACCGTCATTTGTAAAGTCCCTCAGAAATACAAAGGTGCGGGACGCAACGTCTATCCTGGCTTTTTGCAGCACGCTGGTTTCGTGGCAATGAACCCTGATAAGCATATGAAGTCGCACTATGACTTCTATCTCGATTTAACCCGTGGTGACGTGCTTGACGTTGAAGCCCATCGCAAATTTTACGATGAATACAACGCTGTTCTCGACCTGCCCGCTGAGTACTACCTAGACACTATTAAAACCGTCTTCCAAGAGCATAGATTGCCCAACGGAACATGGGATGTAAAGTTTGAAGGCAAAACAATTCGAGTACGCCCTGAAGACATCAAAACCGTTTCGCTGCTCACGATTGAAGGTGAACTCGACGATATTTCCGGTTCAGGCCAAACCAAGGCTGCTCACACACTTTGCAGCAGCATCCCCGCTAAAAACAAGAAGCACTATGAAGCGGAGAGATGCGGCCATTACGGAATATTTAGCGGCAAGCGCTGGCGGGAAAACGTTTATCCACAGTTTTTTGAGTTCATTCGTCGCAAGTAATAAAGCAACGACACTCAAACCGATGACCAGTCCTAAAATAGGTTGACACCATTTGGTCGCTAGATTATGGCGGACATTGCCGCTAAAGACGCCCGATGAACCTCATCGGGCGTTTTATATTT
>JAYWIG010000279.1:0-2507 GCA_043789035.1 Betaproteobacteria bacterium | reverse complement strand
GCTGAACTTGCGAAACCAATGAACTCAGGAAAAACGTAAGCCATGGCTGCCAGTTTGGTTGATCGGTACGAATCGTTTGCTGGGTTTGTCTCAACGCTATATAGTAACCTGCCTTGTTCTCTTCAATGATGCTTTCTAGGGAACTATACGGTACGTACTCATAGCCGAGTTGCATCATAAGTAACGTTGTAAGTATTCTAGAAAGTCTGCCGTTTCCATCTTGAAATGGGTGAATCTGTAAAAACACTACCGTGAAAATTGCAACGATTAACAACGGGTGTAGAGCTGCATTTTCGCGGTTGTATCTGGCCCAATCGATGAGCTCAGTCATTAACGTCGGCGTATCGAAAGGAGTAGCGGTTTCGAAAACGATAGCAACCTGTTGACCATTAGTATCGAAGGCGGCAACTGCATTAGAAATGGTTTTGTACTTCCCGCGATGGCCCTCGTCACGAGCTCCGTGGATTAAGAGGTCTCGATGCAGCTGCTTAATGTGATTTTCATTGAAAGCGATGTGCTCCCAAGAGGAAAACAAAAGCTCCATAACTTCAGCGTACCCAGCAACTTCTTGTTCATCCCTCGTAGTAAATTTCTTAATCTTTATGTTTCCGAGCAAAGTTTTTACTTCAGCATTTGTAAGCTTGCTTCCTTCGATTCGAGTTGACGAGGCGACACTTTCAATAGTGGCAGTTCGTTTAAGCGACTTTAGGCGCTCTGGAGCTAGCCTGCCGTAGGCTTGCCATGCACCCTTGAACTCGTCAATTTTTGAGATGAGCGCCAGAATTTCCGGTGTGATGATTAGGGTGGTTACATTCAACATATCCATAAATATAGCCACAAATGTCCAAAAATGGAACTCGCTACGATGTTTTCGCGCGAGATAGCGGCTAAATCAGCTAAATCTTCATCGAAGCGCTAGTAAAACTAACCGGGGATAATTTGCCTCGCCTACGGGACGCCAAATTTAAAAGGTCGTCTGAGTGTAAGCTCAGCCGACCTTTGGCATTATGAGGTTGACGAAAGCCGCTTGACTGAATTCGGCTAAGCCGCATCGATGGCCACTATCATTTTCTAAGGCAAACGGGCACCTCAAGAGTCGTGTGCGATGTCATTGACGTAGCTAATCTCCGTGCAGACAAGCAAATCCGGGAGTGAAAACTGTTCGATACTTTGGCCTGGTTAGTTGAATTTTTCATCCGATACATCAGTGTTGTTGGAACTTTTACCTTAATTAGCTAAAATAGCTAAAGCAAAACTAAGGACTTAGGGCAATGCGAGTGACTGCGACAGAAGCTAAAAATCGATTTGGTGCGGTTTGTAATAGCGCGAAAAATGCACCGGTATTTGTCGAAAAAGATGGCCGAATCGAAACGGTCATCTTATCGCTGGAACAGTTCGAGGCACTTGGAAATATTAAGAACGATCAATCAACGTCCGTCCGTCGAAAGCACTTCGAGGAACGATATGACGCTTGGTTGAAACACCAGAATGCGCAATTTGAGGAGGTTGGGTTGTGGTGTGATGATCTGCGAGTTTGGTAAGGGTTTCACCAATGCAGTTTGATGTTTACCAAAACCCGAGTCCCAAAATGCGTGATCGATACCCGTACGTTGTCGACATTCAAAGTGATTTGCTTTCTGGGCTTGCTACGAGAATGGTTATGCCGTTAGCAGTTAGCGCACTTTCGAGTGATGACGTGCCGCGCCGCCTTTGCCCCTCGATTGTGGTTAAAGGGCAAATGCATTTATTGATTCCGTTTGAAGCGGCGCCATTGGACAAACGATTTTTGAAAAGACGTGTTGCTTCGATACGCGAATGCGCAAACGATATCGTTTCAGCGGCCGACGCTGTGATGAGCGGTGTTTAGGTTCGTCCGTTCTTTCTATTTTTACTCTGGCGTAAAAAGACTGATTTGCCAGCAAACATGGCTGAGAATATTTTTTTCTTCAGTTTTTATATATTTTTTCGTTCATCGTCGCCGTGAGATAAAGTTATCTTTCGCCAAAGGTTCGTTCTGCAGAGGCCTTCACTCTGTCTCAATTTGCCGAGCCGTACCACACGGTGAGAGATGTTGCGCATCTCAACACCGTGATTAGTAAGTTTTGCGATTTGGGTGAAACCTCAACATCGATTGTGCTCAATACTTTAACGCGGGATGCGACGATTAAGCCTTGGGTGAAAGTTTTCGGTTTCTAACGGCAAAAGCACCCGCGCCAGCAATGAGTAGCAATGGTAACGATCCAGGAACCGGTACTTCCCCTCGGTTGAAGCCCTCGACAGTGTAAGAAACCGTACCGTAATCGCTATTAGAGTTTACCGCATGAAACACCAATGCAATTGATTGGTTGTTGCTAACGTCTATTTGGCCACCTTGTTGGCGACGCGGTGGAGTGGAACCGGCCGCTGAAGAAGCACCTATTTCAGGTGAGCGGCAACCACAAAACCCACAGTGGCATCGTTTTTCTAAGTGAGGTGTTACTTAATAGTCATTTTGCAGGTTGTCGGCA
>JAYWIG010000278.1:0-2509 GCA_043789035.1 Betaproteobacteria bacterium | reverse complement strand
GGTTTTGGTGCGGAAATTGCTGCAACTGCGGCAGAAGTGACTGGCTGCAGAGTAAAGCGTTTAGGTGCACCACGAATTCCGGTGGGTTATGCACAAATACTTGAAAATGAATCTCGATTAAGCGTCGATAAGCTCATGGCTGCAACCAATGAGCTTCTGAAACGTTAATGTTGATGTAATGATTCTTGTTTGGTGAGTTGTAAAAAAATTATTTATTGAGGAGACTTTAATGACCGTTTCAAAACCTGTTGATTTTAAAATTAAGCGCCGCACATTTGTCAGAGTATTGTCTGCCGCTGGGGCCACCGGCGTTATTACTAGCGCGCCAGCCTTTGCACAATCTGGCCCGATTACGCTTAAATGGGCTAACAATATTCCGATTACACATCCGTCTAACATTCGTGTGAAAGAAGCGGCAGACGCAATACGCGCAGAAACCGGCGGCAAGGTTGATATTCAAATTTTCCCGAATAATCAGCTTGGTGGCGATACCGACATGCTGTCGCAAGTTCGTTCAGGCGCGATCGACATATTCCCGCTCTCAGGTTTGATTTTGCAAACTCTCGTGCCATTAGCGGGTATCAACGGCTTGGCATTTGCGTTTAAAGATTACCAAACCGTTTGGGCTGCAATGGATGGTGATTTAGGTGCCTACATCCGTGCTCAAATCGCAAAAGTGAATCTGCATTCGTTCGATAAAATTCTTGATAACGGCTTCCGAAATATCACCACATCGACTAAGCCTATCGTGACTGCTGAAGACCTCAAAGGATTCAAGATTCGCGTGCCAATCAGCCCTCTATGGACTTCAATGTTCAAGGCCTTTGGTTCGGCACCGACCGGCATTAACTTCAGTGAAGTGTATTCAGCACTACAAACCAAAGTGGTTGAAGGCCAAGAGAACCCGCTCGCAATTATCGATATTGCCAAGCTCTATGAAGTGCAGAAGTATGTCTCGATGACGGGGCATATGTGGGATGGGCAATGGATTTTGGCCAATGGTAAGCGTTGGGCTGGATTGCCTGCTGATGTTCAAGCGGTAATTAACAAACACGTTAACAGTGCTGTGACCAAGCAACGCGATGACATTCGTCGTTTGACTAATGGTTTGGAAGCCCAACTCAAAGCCAAGGGCATGGCCTTTAATTACCCAGAAGTAAAAACCTTCCGCGATACATTATCGAAGGCTGGTTTCTACCAAGAATGGCGTGGCAAGTTCGGTGATGAGGCGATGGCTAAACTAGAGAAATATTCAGGCCGTTTAGCTTAAAACGCTTAAAGTTTAAGTTTCCAGTTTTGGCCAACTAAATCTTGGCCAAAGCTGTGCACTATCGAGCATACGTCTTTGTTGGTGCCGACGCTTTAATCCTCTGGCGTAAAGCCTGAGGCCTTTACAAGTGGCCCCCACATTGCATGCTCTCTACGTTGCAGCTGACTAGTTTCCTCTGGCGAGATGACAGCTGAAACCATGCCCATTTTGTTTAATCGCTCCTTGATGGCTTGCGGTGCCAATGTATCAGCGGCTGCTTGATTGTATTTTTTGACCAGATCAGCAGGCATTGCAGGTGGGCCATAGAGTGCGAACCAACCTGGCACTTCAACATCAATGCCTACTTCTTTTAGCGTTGGAACATCAGGCGCAAGTACCGACCTTTGTGGGCTAGAAACTGCGATCACTTTCACTCTACCTGCTTTGTGATGCTCAAGAACATCTGATAGCGGAGACACCACCATCGGCACACTACCAGCGATAAGATCGACTACTGCCGGAGCGGAACCCTTGTAGCCTATATGGGTGAGCGATGCACCGATTTTTTGTGCGAATGAAATGCCTGTGAAATGTAAAAGTGTGCCTGCACCGCTGCTGCCAAAATTGGCTTTCTCAGGGTTGCTTTTTACCCAAGCCACAAATTTTTGGACTGTATCTACTCCCGATAACGGACCGATAGAAATTGCAACATCAAAGGTTGATAAACGAGTGATCGGCGTAAGGTCTTTAAAAGGGTCGAATTTAAGGTTTTTGAATATATAGGGGAATAAGGTCAATGGCCCCTGCGGGCATACCAAAAGCGTTTCACCATCGGGTTTCGCACTCTTTGTTCCTTCAACTGCAAGCCTGCCAGAAGCGCCGGTTTTATTTTCAACAATAAATTGCTTACCAAGCTTTGTGCTCATGCCTTCGGCAGTGATGCGCGCTAATAAGTCTAGTGAGCCACCAGCAGCAAAGCCGACTAAAACCTTGCCGTTGCCAGTTTGCGCGTTGGAAATGGGCAAAGCAAGGGAGCAAGCGGTGGCAGTTGCGCAGTGAATGAAGCTGCGTCTTGGTGGTAATTGCGTTGTCATCTGCTGCCTATGGAAGTGATGGATGTAACGTAAGCGTAAATGGTTTACCTTGGGTTTAATGAGATGGTTTACAAATCACTTAATTTGATTAACGGGGTAGTCTGGCCGCCCTGTTTTCATCCACGTCACAATATTATTTGCCGCTTTGGTACGCAACTCGATTTCA
>JAYWIG010000277.1:0-8867 GCA_043789035.1 Betaproteobacteria bacterium | reverse complement strand
CAAAGGCCGGTTCTAAGGCCTGTTCAAACGATTACCTGCTAACCTTACGCACTGGCACTAGACCGATTCTGGCAGTTCTAAGGCCTGTTCAAACGATTACCTGCTAACCTATCAATTTTAATCAGCACTTTGGTCGGCATGTTCTAAGGCCTGTTCAAACGATTACCTGCTAACCTCACAACCGCTAAGGGGGCTTGACTGTCTCTGTTCTAAGGCCTGTTCAAACGATTACCTGCTAACCTATTTGACAAACCACTTCCATTAGTTCACAAGTTCTAAGGCCTGTTCAAACGATTACCTGCTAACCTCTAAATTTCCTTTTCGCTTCATTGCTCCAGTTCTAAGGCCTGTTCAAACGATTACCTGCTAACCTAGCGACTGCTTCTGTTACTTGCTCGTCGTTGTTCTAAGGCCTGTTCAAACGATTACCTGCTAACCTCTCGCGCAATTTCAAATGCCGAGTTAATTAGTTCTAAGGCCTGTTCAAACGATTACCTGCTAACCTCCGTAGTTGAATCAACAGTAGAGCCAACAGGTTCTAAGGCCTGTTCAAACGATTACCTGCTAACCTCACTTGCACAACCAGCCGTGCCAAACCAGTGTTCTAAGGCCTGTTCAAACGATTACCTGCTAACCTCCTTCGGTGGTGGCAATGGCTTACGTGCTCGTTCTAAGGCCTGTTCAAACGATTACCTGCTAACCTCCTCCCGGTAACTATTACCTAACGGGAGCAGTTCTAAGGCCTGTTCAAACGATTACCTGCTAACCTGCGTGCAAGGTGCACCGCATTAAGCGAGCTGTTCTAAGGCCTGTTCAAACGATTACCTGCTAACCTTGGCTTCCAATATCTCATTGATTTGGAAGCCTTTTTTCAAAAAAGCTCGCCTTGTTCAACCGGTTCGTGTGCGGTTTCTCTACGAACCGCTGGACCGTAAAAGCTTAAGGTAGTGCCCATTTGTTGATCGGTGATGAAATAAAAATCGACTTTGCCATCAGGCGGAACGTTTTTTCCATACCGCTGTGCTGCTCTTCGAGCATCGCTTAAGGACGGAAAGTGTCGTGCGTAGACAGAATTTTGAACCATATTAAAACCTTCGGCCAGCAATAATTTTCGATAAATCGTGTAACGTTTCCTTGCTGCAGCATCGGTGGCTGGTAAATCAAAAGTACACACGAGCCACATGATTCTCCGATGTTGGTTATGTCCAAGACTTTTAGTTGCTAAAAATCCGAGGGGGTATGCGGATTCATCCATTGAGGGGTAAGTAAGAATTTTTCGCTTCTTGCACTTACACACCTTACATAACTGTTGACGCACTCGGCAGCGGCTGCCCATAGCCGGTATTCTTTACCGTCTAATCGCACAGGAACCTGCAGGATTTTTAAGATTGCCCTTTTCGCATCGCTGCCCCATTCAATGTCTTGAAGCTCAGTCCAGATGAGTGCATCTACCGATGCGCGAAACGGTTCTATCAGATCGTCGACGAGAGCGAGTGAATTCGTTTGGTTACTATGGCCAATGCCGTAAATCCCGCTTAAGCCTGATAACGCCACATAACGAGCAATCAGTGAGCGAACAATGGTGTAACCATAGTTCAGGCATTTGTTGACGTGATCTTGTGCCCCTTGCTTTTCTCGCCGAAAATCATCATCAAATAGTTCTGACCAATACAGTTGGGCGGCTTGGGCTTCACAATTTTGAGGGTCACCCGGAGCAACGGTCTCACTCAAGCGCTGCAAACGTGCCAAGATCTTTGGTTTTTGAGCAAACTCCAGTAAGGCTCTTTGATTGGCGATCTTGGAGCTCACGAGTTGCTGCCACAAAGCATCGGCCAGCGGTTGCGGCATTAAGGCTTGTTCCCGTTGTCTAGCGACGGTTGCCACATGTTCGCCTACCGGAAAAAGCATTGATGCAGGTTGGTGCTTTGCATCTGCAATAAGTACAGCAATATCGGCATTCGCAAGGCCTTGAAGTGCCGCCGCAGTGATCACGACTTGAGGCGATTCAATGATGATCGCCGCAATATCAATGAGCGCAACCGTTTTGGTTGCCTCGCCTTGCTTATCAATCATCAGCCGACTTGTATCAATACGTAGGAAGCACGCGTTTTCAAAAACAAGGATTCGCTCAAGTCGCATGACGCAGACTCGCAATGAATACTGCTAAGGAATGCTTATCGCGAAAAACCGTCATTGCTTGAAGTTTTTTTAAATCACTTACTGTTACATTGAGCCCCGTGCCTTTAAGGTCATCAAATGTCGCTGTTTCAGTTGTATTAACAAAAGCTAAACCAGCATCTAGCAATTGAGCCACTCGAAAAAATCCTCTCAGGTGTTCTAAGTAAACAATGTCGTCTTTGAAAACAAGCTTTTCATCATCAGGAACAATAAGTTTTCCTGCACGAACATAACCGTCGCGTTCAAACTGAGCGAGGGAAATAACTTGCCAAAGCTCCTTGGTTATGCGAATGCAAGCTGCCTCTGCCTTGACAAGAATCTTATGATGATCAATCCCATGTCTATCGGTGTGGGTAATTTGAGTATCTAGACGCCGATTAAATTTCTTTTTGGCGATTTCCCCGCGTTTTTGCAACTTATCTTCTGCCAGTAGACGGAAGGGTTCTTCATCGAACATTCTTCCGCCGACAAGGCGATCCGGTTTTTTCCAAACTACATAGTGTTGTAATGCTTCAACAAGTATTTCTCGCAAATTTATAATCGGGCAAGGCACAGGTGTCGCCCGAGGTAACGCGTTGCTGTTGTGGCGAAGTCGATCAGATCGACGCTTAATTTCTAATGCATAAAGCTGACGTGTCGAGAGCGCGATCACTGCTGCATCAACGATGTGATGACGATGATCGCAACGCTTATCGAAGGCCAGTGTTCCGTCTTGACGCTTGGTGTAAAAAAGTTCTGTTGATTTCGGTTTGGCATGCTTATTTTCCCGTGTCCGAACTTCTTCTAACACGGAATCAAAGCCCCATTGATGCCTCAATGAGGCAGTTAATCCGCCTCGCACTACGGTAACATCGGGCGATACTTGGCGTACCCAACGATGAATCTCCCGTCCTATCCAAGCTGTATCGCTAAACTGTTGGTCGACAAAACCTTCCAAGTCTTCTTGCGCATCGGCAGCACTAATGGGATTGGTAATCATCGCAGCTTTGCGAGCGAAGTCTCGTTTTGACTTTGCGATATTTTTGCAAGCCTGTACGGTAGCGTTCCAGTCCCAACGAACATGATTATTAGGCAACTGTGCTGCTGCCCACGGCGTTTCATCGCCTTTCATTGCGTTAAAGTTTGCGAAGGCGAGCACTAGGCCATCGACGCGGTTTCCTACACCGTGAAGCTTCTTAGGCAGTACGTGCTCAAAGTTCGTCTTTGCGCCATCAAGTGCATCTTTAGCGCTAATGCGTTGTCCGCTGTAACGGCACATCTGCGCTTGCTCTTGCCAGAGTAGGTAGCGCTTGAGATTGGTATTACTCGAGTCGTAGCCGAGCTTGGTCAGCTCTGATTTCGCTTTGGTTCGTGTGCCCTCATTACGGGCTTGGTATAGGCTTGTGGCTTTGCGCTGCTCTAGGGTCTGGCGCATTTCTCGCATGAGCTCAATCACAATCCGCGTGGGTGTGCCATGTCGGGCAAAAAATGTCGTGAGGAATCGATGCGATTCTGTGAGCGCTCGTTTGACCACAGGTGATGTGATTTCTAGAAGTGTCTGATCAAGTAGCTTTCCGGTAATGATCGGCTGCTCGCTGGCCATCATTCCAAAGACAGCTTCGATGGCGGTATCTTCAGTGTTTTTGATCGTAAGTAGCGCAGCATCATGGCAATGTTCCTCAAGCCAGGTTGCTAATTGGATGCAGGCAGTTGCACCGTATCGAGCACGCCCTCCTGAAAACCCGTAGCCTGCAAGTCGCTTTAAGCCACCATCGTCCGTAAGTGGAAGTTGATTGAGAAATTCCGTCACTTCAGATCCTCGACGATGAGCCGTCTCATGCTGCACCTGTTCGGTGGCCCAGCGCTCTGGCGACGGTAAATCATCGGTCAGCGTTTCCATCACCGCATGTTGCTGTGCCTGGGTAAGTGCATTCCACGGTTCGAGTAACTTCAAGCTACGTAAAACGTGCAAGGTTTGATCACCTTTGAGTGCCGTCGTCCGTGCCGTGTGAAAATTCAACCGTGCGCCCTCTGGCTTGGCACACGTGTGATCTTCGAGTGCTTCGTAAAGCGCTGTAAAGCTGAGCTCCGATGTTTGTAGGAGTTGCACTCGAATCACCTGCAGCTGATCGGGTTGCAGTAGGCTGGTTGTTCGGCCAATCACCCAACGCAAGTCCGTGAGTAACTTGGCAAGACGAAATCGTTGAAATGCCGGGTGTGCGGTTCCGACGCGCTTTTCTTCGGGGTTATAGCGGCAGCGTCCAATTCGGGATTCGAAGGATGGCAAGGGCCGCTGGTAGAAAATGACATGCCGCAATGCTTGCGCAAGGTTTTGAGGTTTGAACCCTTGAAAGTAATTAGAACTTGGACGCAACAGTTTTTTTCCGTCCTCACCAAAGGCATCCGTTAAAGGCGCGCTGAGTAAAGGGTGGTGCTTTGTTTGTTGTTTAAGGATCAAATCAAATTCAGCTTCGACATCTTTACGCAAGATGAACGTACCGCTAATAACGTCAGCCCCCTTGCCTTCGTGGGCGAGTTTGCGGTAGCGCGTTTGGCCATTGCGATTTTCTCGATTGACGAGCGCTTCCGCCACCGTGCGGTAATTACTTTGAATTTCTTTGACCTGACGGATGCCTGAGGCCACCTTACTTTTCGGGGATGAAGGGGAATCGCCTTTATAACCTCGGTTCTTACTGATGCGCAGCGCAATGAGCCACAGTGAATCGAGACTAGTTTTTTCATCAAGCGCTCGGGCACGTAAGTGCCAGACTGCCAAAGTATTGCACTCCGCTTGTTGCGCTTGTTTTAGAGTTGACGGTGTAATGCCCAGCAATTTTCCTAAATGCAATATTTGCGCAATACGTGCCTTTTTTCGTGCCCACTGCCGCCGCATCAACCGTTTAGTGCGGCGAATTTCATTGCTCAATACAAAGTCACCTGGTTCTATGGGTTCTCCGAAAATGTACTCATCGAAAGCTAAGACAGCCTGCGGTTTGCTGGGATCGGTGTCTGAGTGAGAAAACGCGAATGCGGCAATCGACGAGGTGCCGATATCGATACCAAGGGAGTAGGGTTGTTTTTTCATGATCTAACGTTGAGTTGCTTATAAATGCCTGCTAAGATACTAACAGCAGGTAATCCTTTGAACAGGATTAGTAACCAAGAGCTACTCAAGCTCCCAAACTAAGAATCCCCCAGTCACAAGAGTGGGGGATTTTTCTTTGTTAAGCGACTGCCAATTTGACGCTCTTTCACGCAGAACATGACAGATCAATCTGGCGCATTGAAGCGCTTCAATTCTTGTTTGACTTGGCGCAACGTAACAAGCTCGAAAATTGTGAAATTTGGGATGCTCGCCAGTCATCTGTCCGGTCTTACATCGCGATAGCTCCCCCAAGCTAAACGTGTTTCTTCAGAAATCGCGTTTGCAGTTAGCCGTATTTGGCGAATATTCGTCTCGACATTCTGTTCATTTTTCTCTGCAACTACTATTTTTTCTCTGCAAACTTCCCTGCAAGACACCATCGAGGAGCGCTATCAACACCCTGATTTTCAATGATGCTTTTTTACGTAACTTAGTAAGTAAGCTACTGATTTTGATTGATTTTTGGCCTTCATCAAGTACTTCGTGAACCTCAGGAAACAGTACATGATTGATCTTTTGACGAGTCGTTTGGTCAAACTTTTCTAAATAATTTGCAAGAAGTCTTGCATAGAGAACTTCGTCCATTGAGCGCATCCGGATGTAGTCTGCTTTGTTGGCTGTTAATTGAGCATTGGCAGCAAAGAGGTGATATTTTGGTTTGTGGCTTTCTAGCAGCCCCACTAATCGTGAGGCTTGAATGAACTGGCTGCTTTGTAGTCGCGAACTTGTATATGCCTCTACTGAACCGCCGCCCCATAATTACTAACATAAGGCCCAATCTCCGATAGCTCGCGATGGGTGGCCTTGGCAAACAATGGCATCACTTCTTTTAAGTGCGAGCGAATATCGTCGATGCGGGTTTTGTGTGATGGGTGGGTTGATAGCCATTGCGGTGGTGCGCCTTTGCTAACAGCGGCCATCTTTTCCCAAAGTTTTACGCCTGCTCTTGGGTCGTAACCGGCTCTGGCGGCTAAGTCGAGGCCGACTAGGTCGCCTTCGATTTCATCATCGCGGCCGTACTTTAATAGCGTTAGGCTGGCTGCTTGTTGAGCGACTTGGCCGCCCACATTGCCATAACCTAAGATGGCCGAAAATACCGATGCTGCAATGGTGACGCCGTTGGCAAGTTTTTGTTTACCAGCACGCTCGCGGCCATGTTCGCGCAAGGCATGGGCAACTTCATGGCCCATAACGATGGCGATTTCATCATCAGTCATTTTGAGTGCATCGATAATGCCTGTGTAAAAGGCGATCTTGCCGCCTGGCATACAGAACGCATTGATTTGCTTGCTGCCAATCATGATCACTTCCCATTTCCACTTGTCCGCTTGATCGTTCCACTTGGGTGCGAAGGGAATAATTCTTTCTGCAATCTTGCGCAATCTAATCAACGGTGGAAAGTCGTCGGGTGCGAGTGCTTGTTGCTGGCGAGCTTGTGCTTTGAGTTGGTCGAATTGTTGTGCTGCCTGACGTTCAACCTCTTCCGCCGATGCGAGTCCTAATGCTCGGCTCTTTTTGCCGACACCTTTAACGCCATCAGTGGGTGCCACGTCGGCAGCAAACGTTACCGGCGTGATCGCTAGCAAACCAGCTGTTAAAAACGCAGCTGCCAAAAACGCAGTTGTTAGCTTGGTCGAAAGGCGTGATCTAAAGTTTGTTTTCATATTGATTTGGGTAAATTAGCTTGGTTGATATGATGCCAGCTTATGGAAACTACAAGCAATTCGAAATTCTCGATTCAATGGGCCACTTATGGCACTGTATTTTCTAGTCAGCGAATGCTGGCCATGTTGCTGCTTGGTTTTGCTAGCGGCCTGCCACTTGCCCTATCAACGGGCACCTTGCAGGCTTGGCTGACAGTCGAAGGCATCAATATTAAAACGATTGGTTATTTTGCCTTGGCGGGGTTGCCGTACACCTTTAAGTTTGTGTGGGCACCGTTAGTTGATCGATTTGAGCCGCCTTGGTTAGGCCGCCGTCGCGGGTGGTTGGTGGTAACGCAGCTCATATTGGCAGCGATTTGTTGGTTGATGGCCGGCTTCGATCCGAAAACCTCCATCGAAGCTGTAGCGGCTTGTGCGGTTGCAGTGGCGTTCTTCTCAGCATCGCAAGATATTGTGTTCGATGCTTATCGTAGCGATTTAATGCAAGACCATGAGCGTGGCGCAGGTGCTGCTGTATCGGTACTCGGTTACCGGCTGGCAATGCTTGTGTCGGGTGGGTTGGCTTTGATCATTGCGGACCAATGGTTGGGCTGGGCCAATATGTATCGCGTCATGGGCGTGCTTTTCGTACTGATGGCGGTAATTAGTTTGTGGGCACCCAGAGTTGAACTTGCGTCAACGTTAAATCGAGCTCCTGTACGAAAAGAACTGCTCGGGTTTGTCGCTATGGTAGCGGCTGGCGTTGCAACCTATTTCCTCTTGAACGAAATAGTTAAAAGCGTTGCACCCGCAGGCGCAGGAACCAATAAATTCGTTAGCTTAGGGTTCGAAACGGCGCAAATGCTTGCCGCATTTATGGCGGGTATTTTTGCCGCTCGTTTTGCAGGGTTTCCTTCCTTTGTAAAACCTTGGGATGCGTTCTTTTCTCGCAAGCACGCGGCTGCCCTATTGGCCCTGATTGTGTTGTACAAATTAGGCGATGCTTTTGCCGGTGCACTGTCAACAACTTTCCTAATTCGTGGGGTGGGTTTTACTGCCACCGAAGTGGGTTCGATGAACAAGGTGCTAGGGCTGGTCGCTACTATCATGGGTGCTTTGCTCGGCGGCATTTGGTTGGTCAAGCAGCCTTTGTATAAGGCGCTTCTTTGGTTTGGTATTGCCCAAGCCATCTCGAATTTTGCTTACTGGATATTGGCTGTTAGCCCCAAGAGCTATTGGCTGATGGGTACCGCGATTGGCATCGAGAACATCTGTGGCGGCATGGGCACAGCGGCCTTCGTTGCGTTCTTAATGGCGTTGACGCAAAAGGAATTTTCTGCTGCGCAGTTCGCTTTGCTTTCAGCTTTGGCAGCGGTTGGCCGAACTTACGTAGGGCCTGTATCGGGTGTGTTAGTTGCCGATTATGGTTGGCCAACATTTTTTATCATTACCGTTTTTACCGCGATACCCGGCTTGTTGCTATTAATGTGGCTCAAACCTGCGATAGAAAATCTCTCTTCTTCGAAACCCCTCTAACCTTAACCTTGAAGGATCATCATGGCACTCTCTTTTTATGACATTAGCATTCCCCAGCTCGACAGGGCACTTGCGCAACTTCAGTTGTGTTTAGAAAAAGGTTCAACCTATTTCACTGAGAAAAAAATCGATGAAGCAACGATTATGAAATGGCGCTTGTACCCAGATATGTTGGCCTTTGATCGCCAAGTGCAAATCGCTTGCGATTTCTCAAAATTCTTCGGTGCTCGTATTGCAGGGATCGAGTCGCCTAAGTTCGACGATACTGAGGCGAACTTAACTGAACTGGCAGCCCGTTGCCAAAAGACTCGCGATTTCTTGGCAACCTTAACAGCTGCTCAGTTCGAAGGCGGCGATAGCAAGATGGTGACAATTCCGATGCGTGA
>JAYWIG010000276.1:0-8887 GCA_043789035.1 Betaproteobacteria bacterium | reverse complement strand
CCCACCCCGGAAAACATCGTTTGCTTCATATTCACCGCAACGTACCTGGCGTGCTGGCGGAAATCAATAATATATTTGCAGCATCTCGCATCAACATCGCCTCGCAGTTTCTGCAAACTAATGAAGCTCTCGGTTACGTGGTGATTGACATTGATGCTGAACACTCGGATATTGCTTTAGCTAAACTTGCCCAAGTTTCTGGCACCGTCCGAAGTCGCGTTTTGTTTTAAGAGAAAGCCAAGGACAACAGATTTCCAAGCAATGAAAATGCCGCCGTTGATGCTGATGCAAGCCTTGACAGATCCCGCCATTGGTTGAAACACCGGCTGCGGTCCGCGCACCATTTAAAGTATAGCCTTCGCTTTAGGCCATATCGGCACAAATGCTGAGGTGCGGCGCACATATTCCACATACGCGGGGCCACGCGACTGCAGATGCGGCTCTTGCAAGTTCACTCCCGAAACCTTGAACTGCAAAAACGTAACCAGCATCGGCGACAGTTAGGCCTACCATGCGCCGCAGCGGTCGGTTCGTTTACGCACAGACCTCCCGTATGGGCAGCAGTAACCTCAGCGCTTGTCGCAAATCGTGCAGGCATCCATTCTTCACAACGCCTCCACTCTGGGCGCGGCATCTACTCAACTGAAAGAAAACTTTATGAATACCCTGATCGACGTTGCCGTTGCCGACGGCCATTTCAAAACGCTGGCTAAAGACCTTACTGAAGCGGGCCTCATTGACACCCTCAAAGGTGCCGGTCCGTTCACCGTTTTTGCTCCCACCGACGATGCATTCGCCAAGCTGCCAGAGGGCACCCTTGACTATCTGCTCAAGGGCATCCCGAAATTGACTGCGATCCCTAAATACCACGTGCTGGCTGGCAAAGTTGCGGCGGCCGACGTTGTCAAGCTTGACGGCAAGACGGCCAAGACACTTAACGGTGGCGATCTCAAAATTAGCACACACGGTGGCGTCAAGCTCAATGGCAACGTCAACGTCATTAAAACCGATATCGAGGCCTCAAACGGGCTGATCCATTGCGTCGACGCCGTACTGCTGCCATCGGCCTGATGCGTCTTCACCCAGCAATTTAACCCCTTCAAAGAAAGTCAGAACTAAAGATGAATGCAAAAAAACTACTCATAGCTGCGGTCTTCACCGGAGCGGCTTTTGCCGCACAGGCCAAAGATATCGTGGACACCGCCGTGGCCGCCGGCAACTTCAAGACGCTGGTCGTAGTGCTCAAGGGAGCCGATCTGGTGCCAACGCTCAAGGGCAAGGGGCCGTTCACGGTCTTTGCGCCTACCGATGAGGCCTTCGCGAAGATTCCCAAAGCCGACCTTGACGCCCTACTGAAAGACAAGGCCAAGTTGAAGGCAGTGCTGACCTACCACGTCGTTCCGGGCAAGGTTATGTCTACAGACTTGAAGGCCGGCAATGTGAAGACCTTGCAAGGTAGTGACGTCATGGTTAGCACCACGGGCGGTGCGATGGTGAGTAATGCCAAAGTGGTCGCCGCTGATGTGGCCGCCGACAATGGCGTGATCCATGCTATCGATACTGTGTTGATGCCCAAGTAATTCATCAGAGCTTTTGGACTTGCCCGATTTGAAGGGCAATTCCGTCGTTCTATAACGAACGATGATTTCCGTGGACTTCGGTTGAGTATTTTTGCTTGCCGAATGTTTTCTTTCGAATTTAACGGAAGAACGAAATTGCCTAATATTGACACACCACAGGCCTTGTGGAGCGCCGCTCACGTTTTTCCAAGCATTGTAGAAATGAAGATTTGGCGGGTACTGTGGGCAAGTCGGAAAGCAGAAAAACTAATTGCAATGGCATCCTCTTATGTCTGCTTGACCATTTCTACGCTCGAACTTTAAGTTATGGATTCTTAATTAAAGGTTCGCTAACACACATAGCGAGAAATATTTTTTAAAGGCTAGGGAAAGTTTGCACCGCGTCCTCTGCAGGTGTGGCCTATGTGTGCCAGCGTACCGTCAAAGTGCCAGCAAGAGCTTAGGCTTAGTCAGAGCTACTCGGTGCATATTTTCAAGCAATCTTTGCTGTGCCTCGGTCACTGCAGTGGCACCTTACAGCCATCCCTTAATAAGTGCCCAACGATGAACCAATCCAAGACGTATATCGAAATCCATAGCGACTACGACAGCACCCATCATAGGGAACGGTCTGAATGAGCCCAGCGTTCATGTTGTGCGACGCGGAACCCACCCGGCCAGAACAACGGTTTGAAGCTTTCGTGCAGGACGACGCCTTTCCCTGTGTGGGTGCCCGCTCGGCCTTTAACACAGGGCGTGCGCACATTGCAAGCTATGGTCGCTTAGGCAGTGACGACCGGCCGCAATTGCAATCGTTGTGCGACGCGCTCGCGGCGTTTTCTATCGCTTACCCCAATCCCGGCGAAGCGCTAGCCACCTGCATCGCGTTATTCGATAATGATGTGGGCGACGAGCAGGACTTCGAACAGCGACTTTGGCGTCACCTGCAAGCACTTCATGGCTGTGATCGACGTGACTTTGATTGGGCACTCGGTGTAAGCAAGGACCCCGAATCTTCTGATTTCTCGTTCAGCATCGCCGGTCGGGCGTTTTTCGTGGTGGGGCTGCATCCGCACGCATCACGTCTGGCCCGGCGTGCGCCAGTACCTACGCTTGCATTCAACTTTCATAATCAATTTGAACGGTTACACGCCAGCGGAAAGTACGAAACAATGCAGCGCGTGATCCGCGGCCGTGATGTTGCCTTGCAGGGCAATACCAACCCTATGCTGTCGCGCTTTGGTGAGGCGTCAGAAGCGAGGCAGTATTCAGGACGCTTAATGGAGAGTGATTGGCTTTGCCCGTTTCGCCCCGGAGAATCGCATGGCCGCTAAAGGCACGGTGTCGCGCATCGCGCCCCAATGCGGCGTCTCGTTCAAGCTGGCTAAAGGCGAACTACTGCGGGTTTACGACCCTCAAGGTGAGCAGGTCGCCGATCTGTTCGCTTTCAAGGACGGTGACGCCGCCTGTAGCCTGTCTTCAGGTCGCAGCATCGACTACGCTGGCAAGATTTACTTGAGCACGGGCGACGTGCTGTATGCCAATGACAGCCGTGAGATGTTCACTATTGTTGCCGACACGGTGGGACGACACGACTTTTTGCTGACACCCTGCAGCCAAGAGATGTTTGAGAAGCTTTATCACTGGCAGGGCCACCATCCGAGTTGCTTCGAGAACCTTTGCAATGCCTTCGAACCACATGGAATCGCAAGTCAGCAGATTTCGACCAGCTTTAATATTTTCATGAATGTGGCTGTTGATGCCAACGGTGCAGTACGCGTTCTCGCGCCTAGCTCTAAGCCGGGAGATTATATTGAGTTGCGGGCTGAGATGGATTTGATATGCGGGCTGACGGCCTGTTCGGCGGAGCAGTCGAACAACGGGTCCTTCAAGCCCATCGACTATCGAATATCTTGCGCGTGACACCCATCTCCTCTCAGGTAGGTCGACTTGAACGTCTGCCCAAATGGCTGAACTTGGCGCCTATGGTGGCACAGTGGGTTGCCCTATCACTTATTCATCGCTCCATCACGCTGCCTTCGTGCGCCAACCCGGCGCTCACCGCGGGCGGACTGGTGGGTGAGGGCAAGTTGGAATACTTGGCCCTGATGGGCGAGTTGGCGCGTGCCAATACCGCGAGCACGACCTCGGTGGACATTACCGGGCCGGGTGCATTGGTCGAGGTGGAGGCGGCGATTACTCGTCAGGGCCTAGGCTACCCGCTAGTGGTTAAGCCAGATCTCGGCTGGTGCGGTTTTGGCGTGCGCCGCATTAATGGACCTACAGAGCTGGCAACTTATGTGGCTGCCTACCCCTTGGGTGCGCGCTTGGTTATTCAGGAATGGTTGGATTCGGCGGGCGAGGCGGGCTTGTTCTACCTGAGGCGGCCGGGCGCGCCGTCGGGCGAGTTGGTCGGCATGTTACTGCGCCATTTTCCTCGAGTGGTGGGCGATGGTGTCCATAGCGTGGCGCAACTCATGGCTGCCGACCGGCGCGCCAGGCGACTCGGCCGCGACCGAGCCAGTGAACCGTGTTGCGATGTACGCCGCATTCCCGAGCATGGTGAGTTGGTACGCATTGCCTCTGTAAGCTCGACCCGCGTAGGAGGCGGCTATGAAGATGGCACGCCGCACATCACGCCTGCACTTGAGCGTGCGCTCGATGCCATTGCACGCGACATGGGTGATGATTTTCATGCCGGCCGCTTCGACGTTAAGTACGAGAATCTGGCCTCGTTGCAGACCGGTCGATTTCGCATCATGGAGGTCAATGGCGCTGGCTCAGAGGCGGTGCACGCGTGGGATCCTCGCTTCAGTCTTCGGCAGGCTTACGGTATTGTGTTTGCCAAGCAGCGTCGGCTGTTTGAGATTGGCAACGAGATGCGTCGCCGTGGTCATCGACCAGTTGGATGGCTGGCATTAGCGCGCCATTGGCTTCGGCAACGCGCACTGATCCGTCGCTATCCTCCGTCGAATTGAGTTGAGTGGGGCACCCAACAGACCCGCCGTTGCCAATCATGTTCACGATCGGCGAGTACTACACCCGGGATGAGATTCATGACATGCTCGGCGGTAGCAAGGTGTCCTGCCTGCCAAGCGTAGATGGTAAGTTGGTTGCCGCTTGCTTAACCTTAAGGTTTAGTCCAGCTGCACCCTCAGTGGTTTTGTGCGGTCAAGGTCCTAGAACCACCCCTGTTAGCAAACTGCTTACGTTAAAGCGCGAACCACTTCCGATATTCATCAAAAAAGCCGCTGGACAATGGCAGTTTTGCGGTGAGTTTAGTGTGGCGGAGTTTTTCGTGGGCGGGCCCCGCTTTGAAGAATTCATCACAGGCTCGGGCCGTTCCTTGGCAAGCGTGTCATACGTCGTATTGCTGCGGCCAAGCTAGTTTTACACCGCCGTGTGGCCTTGCGTACAGACGGCGCAGCGCAATGCAGTAAGCATTGAGGGACGATTTCCTGATCAGGATTCCTCCGGCGCTAAAGCCCGAGGTTGCTGCGCCCATTCTGTGCGCAGGCGTCACAACATACTCACCCATGAAGCACTGGGGCGTACAAGTGGGCCAGAAGGTTGGCATCATCGGGTTCGGCGGACTGGGCAACATGGCCATCAAATTAGCACTGGCCATGGGCGCGAAGGTCGTCGTGTTCACCACCACCGACGCCAAGCTCGCGGAAGCGCGCAAGCTCGGTGCCGATGCCGTGCTGGAAAGTGATGCAAAGGCGTTGGAGGTCCACGCGTCCAGCTTTGACTTCTTGTTGTCAACGGTGCCGCAGCGGCACGACGTGAACCCCTACCTGCCGTTGCTCAAGCGCGACTGCACATTGGTAGTGGTTGGTGCGCTGGAAGTCATGGCGCCTGTAAACAACCAACAAGTCGCCTTTCATCGTCGAAGCGTTTCGGGCTCTCTGATCGGAAGCATCGCCGAGACCCAAGAGGTGATCGATTTCTGCGCCCAGCATGGCATCGGCCCGGACATTGAGATGCTGCGCATCCAAGACCTGAACGAGGCATACGCACGCATAGAGCAAGGTGAAGTTCGCTTTCGCTACGTCATCGACATGGCGTCTTTAGCTGAGGAAGCGATGCCTAACAAACTAACTGCTACCCGCCAGCAGCGCTAAAAAATCTTGTTCACTCGCTGTCAACCGGGCTTTGCGCTTGGTCGCACCTGCAGAAGTTTTACGACTATTAGGTTCGCCCGCAAGTAACGCCAACACGCGCGGGTGCACATACGATTTTCGGCATACCGCTAGTGTGTTGCCAAGCAGTTTGGCTACTTCCGCCAGCAGCCGGTTTGCCTGGGCAGCTGTTGGTTGTAGTTGCTCCGCTTCCCCAAGCTTGCGCCACAAATGCAAAGCCAGCACGCTGCCGTGCCAAGTGCGGAAATATTTTGCGGTAAATTTCCCTTCGCAAGCTGCCTCAAGGTAAGCGTTGACATCCGTTGAGCAGACGCTGTGTACATCGCCTTTATCATCTACGTAATGGAACAGTTCCTGCCCGGGCAGTGCTTGGCAGCGGCGAAGGATGCGTGCGATTCGCGGGTCCGCAAGTGTTACGTTGTGGTGAACGCCGCTTTTCCCGCGAAAGCACAGACGCAACTGGCTGCCGTGAATATCAACATGGCGTTTACGCAGTGTGGTCAAGCCAAAAGAACCGTTGCTGCGGGCGTATTCATCGTTGCCCACCCGCACTAAGGTTGTGTCGAGCAAGCGCACTATCGTGGCTAAAACGGTTGCGCGCTGGACGTCTGCGCTTTTATAAGCAGCCAGGTCATGTTTAACTCTGGCCCGAATGCTCGGCAACGCTGCACCGAATTCAGGTAGGCGGTCGAACTTGGTGTCACTTTTGGCCAATCGCCAATCGGCGTGATAGCGGTACTGTTTGCGGCCCCGCGCGTCACGCCCCGTGGCCTGAATATGGCCTTGCGAATGTGGGCAGATCCAGACCGCGGTGTAGGCCGGCGGTATCGCCAATTTCAGGATCCGCGCAATTTGTTTTGCGTCACGCAGGGGTTGGTCATTGGCCTGTCGATAAACAAAACTTTTACCGCGCTTTGTGCGGGTAAAGCCTGTCATTTGGTCGTTAGAGTACAGCAGGCCCTCGGGCATGTCGTTGGATTGCAATTCAGGGCCAGTCTTCATGCTTGCCAAGTTAGCGCAACATTTGCACCAGCGCAAGAACGCACAAGGCATTCACCTACACCGTGACTGCCTCTGTGACTATAGGCGCGTATTTGGTTTGCGGCATTTAATAGGCGACGGGATCTAGGTTGCCTTCGCAGCTACCCGCAACTCAAACCAGGAGCTTCTCATGACCGCTAAAAAACCCGGCCTCTACGCCAATATTCACGCAAAACAAGAACGCATTGCCCACGGTAGTGGCGAACATATGAACAAGTCAGGCAGTAAAGACGCGCCCAGTGTCGACGACTTCAAAAAAGCAGCTGCACCGGCAAAGAAAACACCTGCTAAAGTCGGCAAATAGAGTTCTGTTCGCTCGAGTTTAATCGACGACAAAACTTGCACTTGGGCTTGGAAGCCGAGCGCCGCCACGAATGCAAAGGCGCGGGCATTTCGCATCTTTACGGTTTGGCCCTTTAACAACACGATCAAAAGCGTGTTCGCAGTACTCCTCTGAAAATGCCTATTTCTTCATTGGCAACTCAGACTGAGGCATCTTGCTACTAGGAGCGGTCACCGCTGTTCCAGGCGGGCTATGCGCTTCAGAAGCTTCTATAGGCCTATTCCCAATTGGAGTGCCGCCGTCAGCTTTGAAAGTGCTAGGATCGGTGCATGGGCCGGTATCCATGCTGACTGGAATTGCCTTCCCCTGCGCCCGTAAACTGTCTTGATATTTCTTGACTATTTTGTTTTGAGCAACGCAACTCTCGAATGCATCTTGCTTCGTGAGCAAAGTTTGGCGGGATATATTTTGCTGCATCAAGGCTTTTTCGGCCTGAGTTGCTTCAGGTAATTTTGCTAGCGTAAAGCAAGAAGCCCCCGAAAGAATCAAAAACGCTATAACGCCTTTTGAAAGTCGAATTGACCGCATGTGTTGAATGTTGTTTTGCACCGCAATGTTCATCTGCATACCTGTACTAATCTTAATGTTTAAGGATTCAGTAACAATAGGTCTAATCACAACAATAGTCTGTGCGTTGTAGAACAGAGCAATCAATGCATTTCGCCATAAAGCATTTTGGTTTGTCAACGCGCGAAGTGCGGTAGCGTCCTGCGCGGGGCCCAAGAACAGCTCGACTCGAAGGTTCACAATTGTTCACTGTCGAAAAGGTCCGAAATGAGGCAATAACGTCGAACACTGCCTGAATAAACTAAAGTCCAAAGTAACTCTGTTTTGGACCATCTCCTTTCGCTCGCGATCGGCGTATGCAGCGAGGTCTGATAATATCGAAATGGTATCTATTAGGCTTAGCCTCGGCGCATGTGCGACAGCCACGAATTACTGGACAAGCAAGTCTGTTTACAACATGAAATAGGTCAGCATTCACCTCCAGAGCGGGATCGACACCGCGTTGCTGCAAATCCACGCCACGCGGCTGAGCGCGTGGCCGCCGAGCCGATGAAGAAAATTATCGACGATTTTTCCAATGAAGCTCGCGTGCTTTTAGTTCTCGATGTGCAGCAGATGATGGAGTAACGATTTTATGAAAAAGAACATTCCTACCTCGTACGATTCTCCCGGTTTCCAAGCCGCCTTTACTCTGCCCAGCCCGGCAGCGCAGTATCCTGCCCACACTGAGCTCACTTCGACCGCAGGAAGCAGTGCGACCATATCCGCCAGCGTCAACAGCATGCTGCCAGTGGTCGGCCTCGGCGGCTCGGCGGGGAGCATCAGCGCGTTGCAGGAATTTATCGCTGCGATGCCCATAGATTCAGGGTTGGCCGCGCAGCATCTGGAGCGCGAAGCGGAGGCGACGAAGACTGATTTGCGCGTCACCATTGAGGAATCGGAAGCGTCCACCGAAGAGCTGAAAGCGATCAACGAAGATCTGAAGGCGATGAATGAGGAGCTGCGTTCCGCGATCGGGGAACTGGAGGCGAGCCGCGCGGAATTGCAGTCCACCAACGATCAACTGACGATGGTGAACGACGAGTTGAAGACGGTGGCTGTCAAGCTAGTTGTCGCCTAAGTTGTGTGATTCATAGAGATCGTTTCAATATAATTGAGCGCCATGAAGGGGCAAATTCAACAACGATTGGTATGGGTAAGGCTTTACGAACAAACTGGTGATGCCGGATACGTTTGCCGTCGTTGTGGTATTTCAAGGCCGACGCTTCGGAAATGGTGGAAGCGTTACAGGGCAA
>JAYWIG010000275.1:0-37360 GCA_043789035.1 Betaproteobacteria bacterium | reverse complement strand
GCATGGGTGCTGCAACATCGAGTACCAGCAAAACTGTCATTTTGTCGAAGAGCACGCAACCCGGCCACGACGTTGATTATTTGTTTGGGCAAGTTTCTATCGATAAACCTTTTGTTGATTGGAGTGGAAACTGTGGCAACCTAACTGCCGCTGTTGGCCCTTATGCGATTACCAATGGCTTGATTGACGCTAGTCGTATTCCTAGCGATGGTGTGGTGGTGGTTCGTATTTGGCAAGCCAATATTGGCAAGACGATTATTTCGCATGTACCTATTACCAATGGTGCTGTTCAAGAAACGGGTGACTTCGAATTAGATGGTGTGACATTCCCGGCGGCGGAGGTGAAGATCGAATTCATGAACCCTGCGGCTGAAGAGGAGGGCGCAGGCGGTACGATGTTCCCAACTGGCAACTTAGTCGACGATTTGGAGGTGCTTGGTGTCGGAACGTTTAAAGCGACGATGATCAATGCCGGCATACCGACGATATTTTTGAATGCGGAGGATATTGGCTACAAAGGTACCGAGTTGCAAGACGATATTAACAGTGACACAAAGGCATTAGCGATGTTCGAAACCATTCGCGCCTATGGTGCGAAGCGCATGGGTTTGATTAAAGATTTGAGCGAAGCGGCCACTCGGCAGCACACGCCGAAGGTCGCCTTTGTTGCGAAACCAAAAGACTATGTTTCTTCCAGCGGTAAGCCTGTGGGAGCAAAAGATGTTGACCTGCTGGTACGTGCGCTATCGATGGGCAAGCTACATCATGCGATGATGGGCACAGCGGCTGTTTCGATTGGCACTGCCGCAGCGATTACGGGTACCTTAGTCAATCTTGCTGCCGGTGGTGGTGAGCGAACTGAGGTTCGTTTTGGGCACCCCTCAGGTACTTTAAGAGTGGGCGCAGAAGCTAAGCAAGAAGCTGGGCAATGGGTTGTAACAAAGGCGATTATGAGCCGAAGTGCGCGGGTGTTAATGGAGGGCTGGGTGAAGTTGCCTGGTTGACTTTTCAAGCAGCAGTTCCAACGCTTAGGTATTCTTTACTAGTTTTTAGCGAAGTAGTTCTAAGGCAAAAGGAAGGCTGAATGCACCCAGTATCGTAGATAGGGTGACTAACCCAGCGACAAAGGCGCCGTCATAACCCATTTTGGCTGCCAAAACATAGCAGCTTCCAGCAGTTGGAACTGCGCTACATACCAAGAGTACTGTAGCTTGCGTGGGCTGTAGACTAAATAAATGGATCATGCCCAGCGCTAAAAGTGGCATGATTAAGTGACGCATAGTTAGTACACCAGCGCTTATCCATCGCTTGCTAGCCGAGTTGAATACCCGGCCTAGCTGCATTCCTGCACCTGCCGCTAGTAAGCCGAGTGCGATGGCTGCTTGGCCGATTCGGGTCACTGTTACTTCTGCCCAGCTTGGCACAGTAAAGCCGATTGCATTTGCAATAAGCCCGCTAAGCGTAGCAATCACCAAAGGATTACGGGTCAGGGCATTAATTACTCCAACACCAGAATTTTTTGCCATCGGCCATACTGCGCCAATATTGCAAAGTGGTACGCACACTCCAATAAGTACAGCAATCATAAGCATGCCTTCTCGACCGGCGAGCCGCTCAGCCAAAGCTAGCGCAATGAATGAATTAAAGCGAAAAGCAATTTGAGCGCTACTAGCAAAATCTTCTTTGGCAATTTTGGAGAAATATCCAAAGCAATAGGTGAGCAAGATGCAAATAGTGACCAAAGCAAGGGCCGCAGCGATTAGGCCAGAGGTTGCACCGAAATCAATTGGCGAACGCACAATAGAGTGAAACAGCAAAACCGGAAACAAGAAGTAGTAAACAAGACTATCGACTTGTTCCCAAACCTTGCGGTTAAGCGCCGTAAATCGGCACAGCAAGTAGCCGCATACGATAAGTGAAAAATCCGGAACAAGAAGCTGTGCGTAATTCAAATAAACTCACTGAACCAAGGGTTGAGCGCCCCGCACTAAACGCCCAGGTAAAGCGCCTGTAGTTTCGCCGTTCTGCATAACTACCTCGCCATTGACTAAAGTTGCCATATAACCTGATGGATGTTGAACCAACCGCCTTCCACCAGCAGGTAAATCATAAGTCATCTCTGGCACAGAAAGACCTAGTTTGTCGAAATTAATCAGATTAATATCCGCACGCATGCCCGGCAGAATAGCGCCACGATCCCTGAGGCCCATGCCTAAAGCGTTTCGCTGAGTTTGAGCGTGCACTAAAAATTCGAGGCTGAGCTTTGGGCCGCGTTCTCTGTCCCTAGCCCAATGAGTCAACAGGAATGTTGGGTAACTAGCGTCGCAAATATAGCCGACATGGGCACCGCCATCGCCAAGGCCAAGCAAGGTTGCTGGATGAGAAAGCATTTCATGCACAGCGTTTAAATTTGATTCGGTATAGTTGTACAGGGGAAAATAAAACTTCTTCTTGCCACTATCTTCTAGCATGAGTTCGTAGGCAAGGTCTTGCGCATTTCGGCCGATTTTTTGCGCTAAAGCCGCCACACTGGTGTTTGGATCGGGCTCGTAGTTGGCTTGATCGCCTATCGGAAATAGCTTATGCAAGTCTTGGGTAATGCTGTCTAACCGTCGATTGCCAGGCTTGACGGCGGCCTGTTGCAAGATGCGACTACGAAGTTGCGGGTCTCTTAAGCGTTGTACGCGTTGTTCGAGTGGTAGATCAGCAACGCTCAAGTAACCCGGTGTCATAAAAAACGGATGCAAAGAGCATTCCAAGCCGTGGATCATGCCGATTGCTCGACAAGCTACTTGGGCTTTAATGTCAAGCCCATCGACGCGTGCAGTCTCTGTGCGTTTGAGAACCTCGCGCCAACGCTCAGGCATAAAGTCATGCTGTAGGAGCGTATAAGAAAGCGGCCTGCCGCTAATTTTTGCGCATTCGCGCATCAGCGAAAACTCGTTATCTAAATCATCAAAATCTGAAATGAGTTGCAATACGCCTTTGCCAGTTTCGCCGACGGCTTTCGCAATGGAGAGCATTTCATTCAGAGGTGCGCCTAAACTTGGCACCGGTTCGCCGCGCTTGGTACGGTGCACGACCGCTCGCGAAGAAGTAAAACCGAATGCACCCGCTTGGACGGCTTCTTTGGCGAGTGCGGCCATTAATTTAGTATCGTCATCCGTTGCAATTTCACGCCTTGCACCGCGCTCGCCCATGGCATAAACCCGCAGGGCACCGTGCGGAATTTGCGCCCCTATATCCATTGACCGAGGCATGCTTTCAAGCGCGTTTAAATACTCAGGAAATGTTTCCCAGTCCCACCGAACACCTTCATTGAGCACCGCACCGGGGATATCTTCAACCCCTTCCATGAGCTCGATCATCCATTTGCGCTGGTGCTTGTGTGCTGGTGCGAAGCCAACGCCGCAGTTACCCATGATCGCTGTTGTTACGCCATTCCAAGACGAGGGCGACATGTATGGATCCCAAGTGGCTTGGCCGTCGTAATGCGTATGAATATCGACCCAGCCAGGTGTGACTATCAAGCCATCTGCATAGATAGTCCGTTTGGCTGCATGAAGGTTGCTGCCGGCCTTACCAATTTCGCGTATGCGCCCGTTTTTAATGGCGATATCAGCTCGATAGGGCACCGAGCCAGTTCCGTCAACAATCGTCCCGCCACGAATAAGGATGTCGTTCATGTTGATTTCCTTGAATTACTTGTCAGTCCAAGGAATTTCTTTCCACAGTTGCTTAAACTGTGTATCTCCAACTCGAAGTTCTGCTTCATAGTCGACAGGGGCAAGATATCGAATGGGCGCAAAGGCGCGTTCCGCTTGCACGCGGAACGCCGGGTCTGTAACCGCCTTTTCAATGGCGGTGATCAGACGGTCTCGAATGGCTGACGGTATGCCTTTGGGCGCAACAAGCCCGCGTAGTGAGGCCATTTCGAAGTTGTAGCCTTGTTCTTTAAAAGTGGGCCAATCGGGCGCAACCGACATCCGCTTGGCCGTCATCTGCCCCAAGCAACGAAGCGGTGAGCCAGACTTTAAGTATTGCAATGCTTCGCCCACATTGATTGCCGCAACCGTAATGTGCTTGCCAATGATTGCGGTACGGGTTTCGCCACTGCCTTTAAATGGCACATGCGTCATAGCAACGCCCGCAGTTTTTTCAAACATTAACATTGCTAGGTGATCGTCCGAACCAATGCCAGTACTGCCAACTGTTACTGCTTTAGGATTCGCTTTTGCGTGTGCTTGCAGTTCAGCTAACGTTTTAAATGGGCTGTCAGTGTGAACACAAAAAGTACCTGGGTCATCGACTAAATTGCCTAGGTACTCGTAGCTATTTAAGTTCCATGTTGTCTTGCGTTCAATCGGCAATGTCATCACAGGTGGTGTATTGATGAAGCCAATTGTGTAACCATCAGGTGGCGCTGCAGCAATTGCGCCAAAACCTATGTCGCCGCCAGCGCCGGGGCGGTTCACGATAACGATTCGAGCATTACCACCTAGTTGCTTTTCGATAAACGGCGCAATGGCCCGCGCAATAATGTCAGTGCCACCGCCGGGTGCATAGGCGAGAATCATATTGATGGGTTGTTCCGGCCAAGCAGCCGTGGCTTGCATCGATAGGGAGCTGGCAACGGCAATTAGGGTGCTTACAAGCGATGCTCTCGCAACGTTCTTCATATGGTCTCCTCTGTTAAAGCTGGCTAAAGCAATATTAGCCTATGGTGCTCGCCCAAGACAGTGCTAGACTTTAACTTGAGTGTTGATCAATACTGCACCAAACACCATATATTGGGAGACAAACTATGAGCCTTACCCGTCGCACATTGTTAGCGAGCACCACCGCCGCAGCAGGTATTGCTGGCTTTCCAAGCATCTCCAAAGCCCAGCAAAAATTTGAAGTCAAGGTTGCCAACTTCGTTGGGCCGCAACATGCGCATTCCCAGTACTTGGTACGGTGGGGTGAGGCGCTCGAGAAAAAGTCTAACGGGCGATTAGTGTTCAAACACTTTCCCGGTTCACAAATGGGCCCTGCGCCCAAACATTTTGATTTTGCAAGAGATGGCACCGCAGAAATTTCCTTCTTCCTCCATGGTGCAACGCCTGGCCGCTTTCCACTGACGGAGTTGATTAACTTACCGTATCTCACTGCAAGTGCTGAGGTAGGCATAAAGGTCTTAAATGATCCAGAATTGCGCTCAAAATTCCTCGATGCTGAGCACAAGGGTACCAAAGTCTTGTACCTTTTTACTCACCAACCTGGTAACGTTTACACAACCAAAAAAGCCATTCGTACCCTTGAAGATTTCAAGGGTTTGCGCCTACGCTTTGCCAGCCCCGCGATTAGAGAATACATTCAAGCTATCGGTGCGACACCGGTTGGTGTACCGCCTACCGAAGTGGCTGAGCAACTTCAAAAAGGTACTTTGGATGGGGCCTTCACCGACTATGGCGGTGCGGGTATTGCATGGAAGTTAGGCGGTATTGTGAAGTACGCTACCGAACTCTATTCTTTCGTGTCTAGCTTTGCAGTGGTTGCCAATGAAGCTTGGTTTAAAAGCCTCCCTCCAGACTTGCAGCAAATGATGATGGAATCTGTCACTGGTATCGAAAAAGAAGTCGGCAGCTCTTGGGATAGTTTAGACGTGCCAGGCAAAAAAGCGCTAATCGATGGGGGAGCTGAGGCTATTAAACTTACCAAGGCTGAGGATGAAAAGCTGCGCCAAATTGGTAAGGACGTCGCCGAATCGAATATCAAAACCTTAGAAGCGAAAGGCTTACCTGCCCGTGCTGTCGCTAACATGATGAAAGCGCTTGGAGATAAACACATCAAAACATCGAAAAACTTCTGGGCTTAATCATGGACGTTTTGTGATGAAGGGTTTCGCGGCTACTGCGGTTCATTCTTTGGTGAGTTGGCTTGATCGAATAGCGGTTGTCGCGTTGCTCGCAATGATGATGCTCACAACGAGTGATGTGCTGATGCGGCGGTTTATAAATAAGCCGATCTTGGGCGTTACTGAGTTGGTTGAATTCGCGTTAGGTGTCGCATTCTTCTTTGCGGTGCCTGGTGTGTTTGTTCGCGGTGGCAATATTGCCGTGGATATGATCGACCAGCGGTTGCCCAATTGGGGTAGGGCTCTAACTCGGTTTGGGGCCGCCTTGACAGTGGTTGCACTGGCGACATTGGCTTGGCACATGTGGAAACCCATGGTGGATGCAATTTCGTTTGGCGACACAACATCCGATCTGCAAATACTAAAAATTTGGTTTTTAGCACCCGCTTGGGCCGGTATTTTTCTTGCATTGGTGGTCAGTATTTTTGTCATGATCAGAGGTAGCTTTTTAAACACTGAGCAAAACCCTAGCCAAGGCCCATTATGAGCGTTGGCATAATCGGCCTGCTTGCGGTCGTTGGCTTACTCGTTCTCATGTTTCTGCGTGTGCCTATTGCCATAGCATTGATGGTCAGTGGCACAGTTGGCTATGCAACTGCCCAAGGGTGGCCTATTGCACTGCGAACCTTAGCGGCGGTGCCTTATGAGTTAACAGGCGCGAATACCGGGGTGGCGTATTCGTTTACCGTCGTACCGCTCTTTATTTTCATGGGAGCGGTTGCATCGCGCGCAACGATGTCTCGCGAACTATTCGAAGCAGCCAATGCAATGTTCTCCGGTGTTAGAGGCGCATTAGCAGCGGCGACGATAGGTGCCTGCGCTGCGTTTTCAAGTATTTGTGGCTCTTCCATCGCCACAGCTGCGACCTTCTCTAAAGTGGCTATTCCAGAGATGCGCCGCTATGGTTACGATATGGAATTGGCCACCGGTGCGGTCGCCTCGGCAGGCACATTAGGCATCCTTATTCCGCCGTCATTGATTTTGGTGATTTACTCACTTGTGGCAGAAGAGCCGATTGCCAAACTATTTGCGGCAGCCATGATTCCAGGTATCTTGCTGGCAATTGGTTACATCATCGTAATCGCAATTTTGGCACGCTTAAAACCAGAGCTCATGCCAATCACGCCAGCTCTGCCATTCATGCAACGCATTCGTGCAATCGGTGGCATGTGGAAATTAGCGCTGCTGTTTGTGTTGGCGGTAGTGGGTATTTATGCAGGTTGGTTTAGCCCAACCGAAGCAGCAGCAGTTGCCTCATTTGCAGCAATTGCGATTGGCTTTGCAACCCGAACCTTAACGATGCGGGGTTTGTGGGAAGCCGGTGTTGAGACGGTTCAAACCAGTGCTATGCTGTTCATGATTGTAATAGGTGCATTTATTTTTTCTCGACTAATTGTGCTGACGCAGTTTCCGCTGGCCTTGTCGAATTGGGTGGGTGGGCAGAACTTGTCGCCTTGGGTGGTCATTTTTGCAATCGTGGTGTTGTACTTATTGCTAGGCACGTTTTTGGAAGAAGTAAGTACCTTGCTCATCACTGTGCCTGTTTTATTGCCGTTGGTTAAAGCGATTGGTTATGACCCAGTTTGGTTCGGCGTATTTGTCACTGTGATGTCAACCGTTGGGTTAATCTCGCCACCTGTTGGGCTAACAGTATTTGTCGTGCAAAGCCAAAACCCAGATATTCCGTTACAGAAGATATTTCGCGGCGTAATGCCTTTTTTGTATGCCGATATTGTGTTGTTGGTAGCGCTGGTGATTTTCCCAGCGTTGGCAACTTGGTTGCCGGGGCAGTTGAAGTAGCCGTTAAGCCTTTGGGCCTAGCCAAAGCCAGTCTAAGCAGCGATAAAAATCATCCGTTGTTTTCTCTTGGTACTTGGCATTTCTAATATCCGCGTCGATACCCGAGCTGTGATAGTCGTGCCATAGAGCACGAGACTCTAGCTGCAGCCTAGCTGTGCGAACAAATCGTGCCTTCTCGAACTGTTTGAAAGCAGTTGCGTAATCATCCTTTGTTTTCTCGATCAACTTAGCCAAGCATGCGACGTCCTCAAGAGCCATTCCCCCACCTTGCGCGAATGACTGCAGGGCGGCGTGGGCTGAATCACCAATTAATGTAACGTTGCCGTCGCTCCATCGCCGAATTGGGTTGCGATCCGCGATGTTCCAGCGTCGCTCCAAATTCACCATGGCAATGACGTCACGCGCTTCTGGGCTAGCTGCCTTCATGATGCATATAATGTGGTTGTGATAAGCCGTCAAATCACTCACATCAATATCGGTCGGTAATCTAACCACCACGACTACATTCATTTCACGCCGATTGCGAAGTGGATAGTAAATAACGTGAAAGCCATCACCGACCCACATTGTCACACCATTGCGATGCTGAATCCTCGCTGGGGCCCGAGACATCGGTACTAAAGTTCGGTGCGCAACATAACCCGTATCCCTCGGTTCATCGAGAGGGTGCATTTGTGCACGTAATCGAGAACGAAGACCGTCGGCAACGATTAACGCGGAGCCCGAGATTGTCTGTCCATCTGCCGTTGAAACCGTCACACCAGTATTAGTCTGCAGGTAACCCGTCACGGTTGTAGCTTGGTTTAAATCGACATTTGGTAACTTTCGGCAAGCGGCAAGCAATATCTCATGCAAATCGACCCTATGAATCGCCACATAGTTAGCGCCTCCAAAACGGGCATGAAATTCGGGCGTTTGAAGGGGAATATCTCCTAAACAAATCGCAGAATTCAATTCATAGAGATGTAGTGACGTTGGTAAATAAGCCGCTGCAAGAACTTCTTGCTGGATGCCTAAGTAGCTTAGTGCTGGCAAGACATTTGGGCCGAGTTGAACGCCATATCCTATAGCACCGATCTGATCAGCTTGTTCTAGCAAACGAACTGTTTTTCCCATGGTACCCAAGGCAAGTGATGTCGCCACGCCGGCAATGCCACCGCCTACAACGAGCACAGGAGATTCACTCATGTAATGATCAGTTACGAAACGACTTTAATCTTAAATTCACCCACGCCTTGCACGCCGCATTCGATTTCATCGCCAGCCACAACAGGGCCAACACCCTCGGGTGTTCCTGTCATGATGATGTCCCCGGGGTGAAGTGTATAAAACGATGAAGCAAATTCGATCAGTCGTTGGACGTCGAACACCATACGCTGAGTGTTTGATCGCTGCCTTGGCTGCCCATTCACTGTCAGCCAGAGATTAAGATCATTCGGATCGGTAATCTCATCTTTGGTGACAAAGTAGGGGCCTGAAACTGAATAGGTATCGATGGATTTTCTGAAGCATTGAAACTCTGGGCCGCGCAGTGTCATATCAAGGCAGGTCATATAACCCGAGACATAGTCCATAGCGTCAGTACGCGCAATATTGCGCCCCGATTTTCCAATGACAACGCCAAGCTCTATCTCATGATCATTGCGCCTATCAGTGAAGCTCAATCGAATGGCTTCTGATACACCAATCATCGAGGTATTGGCCTTGAGGAACATGCCCCAATCGCCAATGGTCGTGATATTGCGACCATGCTCAATACCCTTGTCAGCCTTCGATTCGACGATGTGCGCCTGATAGTTAATCGGAGCACCTATTACCTTGCTTGGGTTGGCGATAGGCGGTAAAAAGGTAACCTGCCCCAGCGGAATGCCTTGCGAGGCAGATTTGGCTTTCGCCAGTGCCGCTCGAATAGGGGAGTTGTTATCCGAGCCTAACAGTCTTGGTAATTCGGCGATAAATAAATCGTACTGCGGAAGTGGGTAGCTCTGTGATTTCAATTCACTGTAAACCGATGAAATGTCGTAAACCACGTCGCTTTCCACGACCCCTAGTGCACCGCTAAGAGTGCCAGTATTAAATCTGCATAGTTTCATTACTCAAGTGTATCAAAGCAGGTTGGTATCCGGCGACATCATTAAGCTTCGTTAGTGCTAGCGTTTTTGGATGCCTGCCGCGTTCCAATATGTGGGCCGAGAAGGGTTGGTGGTTAGATCAATGCATATGTGGTTGTAAATTGAGCGCATAACTTCTTGTCGGGTGCTTCTATATCAATTGTCCCAAAAATAAGAGTCTTACCGGGCTTTGTCACTCGCGCAATAACTAAAGCGTCTCCGATTACTGGGCGCATAAAGCTTGAGTTTAAAGTCACGGTGGTCATCGATTTAAATTCCCCTAGTTGCGCAGAAATCGCAAAACCATCACAGTGTCGGCAGCTGACATTAGGGCCTGCCCACATACACTTAACGTTACCTGCTTATGCACCCTCGGGAGCTGTAGCGGTTGAACAAATGTGTGTACGCTATCAATTTCCAACTGGAATGAAGCGTATTCCGATCACCATGATTCATGGTTGTTGCCTTACAGGTAAGATCTGGGAAACTACGCCCGATGGCCGAATGGGCCGGGAAGAGTTTTTTTACGCAAAGGTAGCTCAGTAATTGTGGCACTGGATTGATCGGCAAGTTAAATGACGGAGTTAAGTCGACGAGCACGGCTAAAGAGCTGTTCGGTGATGGCGCTTGCTATGATCGCGAGGCAGTCATATGCGCAATCCGATCGCGCTTTAAAGCTGATCGTGCCATTCGCACCAGGTGGCGGAAACGATGTTTTCGCGCGCGCATTAGTCAAAGGTTTATCGGAGTTGCGTGGGCAGGCAATTATTGTGGAGAACAAAGCCGGAGCAGGTGGCAACCTAGGTACGGCAGAAGTTATTCGAAGCCTCGCAGATGGCAATACACTTCTTTTGGGGCATAGCGGCACAGTTTCGATTAATCCTGTACTTCACAAAGGCTTGAAGTTTGATGCGCGTGTTGATTTGCAGCCTGTAGCCATGATTGCGCAATCAGCCTTCGTTTTAGTGGTATCCGGTAGCACCAATATTCAAAATATTGCTGGCTTAATTGCTGACGCTAAAGCCTCACCCGGTGCGTGGAATTTTGCATCTGCTGGCTCCGGTACAGGCGGGCATTTAACGGGTGAGTTGTTTGAACAAATTACCGGTATTTCGATGCAACATATTCCGTACAAGGGGACTGCGCTTGCTTTAGCTGATCTGGCTGGCAACCAGGTGCAAATGTGCTTCAGCGTTATTCCCCCCGCGCTTGCTTTGATTAAGGCTGGAAAGTTGCGCGCTATTGCTGTTACCTCAAGCACCCGATTAGCGAGTTTACCGAATGTGCCCACACTGGCAGAGTCTGGAATAGTTAGTTTAAAAGGTTTCGAGAGTACGGTTACTTACGGGTTGCTCGCTCCTTCAGCGACAACCAAAGCAATCGTTCGAGAGCTTGAATCTCAAGTGCTCAAGGTGGCGGGTACCACTGAGTTTCAGCAGCGCTTAGTCAGCGAAGGCGCAGTGGTCAGATTGGGCGGCAGTGACGAGTACGCACGGTTAATTAAACTGGAGAGCGCAAAATGGGCGCAAGTCGTAAAGATTTCTGGTGCAACTGCTGAGTAAACGATTAAACCTACATAAGAAATTTTGGAGAGATGATGCGAAAATTAATTGCTTGTCTACTGTTTGCAGTGGCATGTGTAAGCCATGCCCGTATAGTCGAAATCAAGGTGCAGTCGGTGAGACCATTTGCCGAGGGCCAAACGTTCGGGGCTTCAGGTTCTTATGAGCGTGTGACGGGAACAGCCATTGGAGAGTTAGACCCGAACGATGCACGTAATCGCGTCATCGTTAATCTGGATCGCGCTGCGAAAAATGCTCGTGGCATGGTCGAGTATGAAGTTGATTTTGATTTGTTGCGGCCAGTTGATGCAAAGCTTGGCAACGGCAAAATTATGTACGACGTGACCAACCGTGGCCGTAAGTTTCTGCCGGTTTGGTTGATGTCGGCGGCACCGGCGGGTGCGAATAATCCATTGACACGAGCCGATGCTGGCGATGGCTTATTCCTGCGTATGGGCTACACCATTGTTTGGACTGGCTGGGATGCCGATGCGCCGCGTGCAGGTGGTGGCATGGCAATTCGAGTGCCGATTGCAACAACTGCAACGGGTGCACCGATAGTGCGCGAAATTCGTGATGAACTGGTGTCGGGTACACGTGCTGCGGCACTGCGCGAGTTCCGCCTTGCTTACGAAGCGGCAATTACAGACACTTCTCAAATGCGGTTGACTGTACGCCGACGTGAAAGTGACACCCGGATTGAGTTGCCGCGTAGCCAATGGCGTTTGAAAGATGCACGTACCTTGGAAATTCTCTCCTCTGGTTATGCAATTATCAGCCCGGAAGTAGGGTCACTCTATGAATTTCACTATCCAGCCAAAAATCCTGGGGTGCTAGGTATCGGCTATGCGGCGACTCGCGATTTCATTTCTTTCTTGCGCCATGAAGAACGTGACGCGCGAGGTACAGTTAACCCGGCGGGTGGCCTTAAAAGCCATGCATTAGCCGTCGGCATTTCACAGTCAGGCCGATATGTGCGTGAGCATATTGCACTTGGCTTTAACCAGGATGAAAGCGGGCGACGCGTATTCGATGGCATGTTGGCGCACATATCTGGAGTGGGTAGGGTGTTCCTCAACTATGAGTTCGGCATGGCAGCGCGTACAAATACTGAGCATGAGGATCATTTATATCCTGAGAACGAATTCCCTTTTTCTGCCTCGTTACAAACTGATCCCTTAACCGGAAAAACAGCGTCATTATTTCGCAACGATGGTTTTGATCCGTTCTTAATCGAAACCAATACATCAACCGAATATTGGCAAAAGGGCGCATCGCTTCTTACAACTGATTCATTGGGCCAGCGCGATGTGCCTCTACCACCGAACGCGCGCGCCTATTTAGTAGCAAGTACACAGCATGCCGGTCGCTCGGGGCTCAAGCCCGACCTTGGGCCGTGCATGAATTTACGCAACCCCCACAACCCTATGCCCGCCGTACGTGCGCTGCTAGTAGCGCTAGATCAATGGGCAACTTCTGGCGTCGTTCCCCCTGCAAGCCGAGTACCGACCATTGCAGCGGGTACCTTAGTAAGGCCAAATAACCAAAGCTTTCCTAATATTCCAGGCTTAGCGGTTGCACGTGCAGGCAATACCCTCCCGCTGTTCGGTGATTGGGTTCATCCCCAACCTGATCTCTTACGCCAGTACCAAGCACTCGTTTCTAAGACCGATACTGATGGCAATGAGCTCGCTGGTATTCGCTTGCCTGAGATCGCGGTGCCATTAGCCACCTACACGGGATGGAACCTCTATATGCGCCCCTTCACGGAAGGTGATCTTTGTGATCGCGATGGCAGCTACTCTGAGTTCGCATCAACTCAGGCAGAGCGCGTGCAATCTGGTGATCCACGCCTTTCGATAGCGGAGCGCTACACATCCCATGCTGATTACTCCGCTAAGCTACGCGCTGCCGCAGAAGCTTTAACACGCGACCGGTTGTTGCTTGACGAAGATGTAGCCGCCTATGTGCGGCAGGCACAGTCCGATGGGGTTCGTAAGCGTTTTGGGCAGTAAGGCGCTTTAAGTTCCCCGTATTAGTTTTACTGGCCATAGCGAGATTTGCGGGAAGTAGGTAATGATCAACACCACGACTACTGTCACGCACATAAACGGAATAAGGTGTTTGGTAATTGCCCCTATGCCTGCACCTGCTAACTTTGCTGCCACGAATAGCGTTCCGCCAACGGGCGGTGTGTAAAGCGCAATTGCAAGGTTGGCTGTCATCACAACACCTAAATGTACTAAGTCAACACCAAAGGTTTTTGCGAGTGGCAAAAATAGCGGCGCAGTGAGTAGCAATGCGGGTAATGGCTCGATGAATATTCCCAGCAAGAACAAAGATAGATTGACCATCAGCAAAAATACCCATTGATGGTGAGCATAGTCTTTCATCCATTCGGCTAGCTGTGCGAGATCTTTATAGTAAAAAAGTGAAACCACCAAGCCGTAAACCACCGCGACCGCTGCTGACTCTGTTGGCGTAAAAAAGCCAGTCCATATTCCGCCTACGATAATCATGGGCATAAGTAGGGCCGGGCCTGCCGTTTTAAAGGTGATCCAGGCTATGGAATTAAATGCAAACGCTAAACCCTAAATTGCTTGGGTTGGGGTCTTTAACAGATTGGTGACGAGCTTATTTGGAATGATAAGAAATCGGTATCGCCGGTATCGCCGGTATCAACATAGGCAACCCGAGTCGCTGCCATTACAACTCAAGCGTAATTGAGGGTCGATTAAAACTAACGTAATATTTGTAAGACAAGTAGTAAACGGGCCTAATAATCTAGTCTATTCAGCGGAGACAAATATGTACAAACAAAAATGGCTGGCAAAGCTCAGTTTTTCAAGTTTTGCCTTGGCCTTCTTGCCAGGAGCCGTGTTAGCACAAGACGCGGCAGCGGTTTTAAAGCGTGCTACTGCGATGATGGGTGAGCCTAAATCCATTCGATACGTGGCGGACGGCACCGGTTTTACCTTTGGTCAAGCCTTTGTTCCGGGCCAACCTTGGCCGAAAATTACCGTGCATAACCAGACGCGTTCGATAAACTACGAAACTAGCGCTATGCGAGACGAAGTTACTTTGTCCCGCGCAGAGCCGAACGGCGGTGGTGGCTATCCATTGCAAGGACAGGGCCAGCAACGTAATGATCAATTTGTCAGTGGTGACAAGGCTTGGAATATGGCTGGCGCCAATCCTCAGCCCGGTCCTCGTTTTATTTTCGATCGCGTTCATCAACTTTGGACAACCCCGCATGGCGTAATCAAAGCTGCGATGAAAAACTCTGCCATTGTGAGTTTTAGCAACGAAGCTGGTAAATCTATTGCGGCAGTTAAGTTCACCGAACCAGGTCGGTTTGTTGCAACCGCCTTTTTCGACGAGAGCTTTATTCTTCAACGTGTCGAGTCACGTTTACCTGACCCAGTACTGGGCGAAGTCTCAGCAGTGATCAAATACAGTGCGTATCGTGATTTCGGTGGCACTTTGTTTCCGATGCGTATCGAGCAATCGCAGGGCGGCTTCCCAACCTTGGACGTAAACGTAAAAGAAGTGCAACCTAACGCAGCGGTAGACATTAAGATACCCGAGCAAGTTGAAAAATTTGTGGAGCGCGTTACGACAGAAAAAGTCGCCGAAGGTGTTTGGCATGTTGCAGGCGGGTCGCACAATAGCGTAGCTATTGAAATGAAAGATCATATGGTGCTAGTGGAGGCACCCTTGAATGAGGGCCGAAGCGCACCGGTGATTGCTGAGGTAAAAAAGCTGGCACCCGGCAAACCGATCCGCTTCATGATTAACTCTCACAATCACTTTGATCATTCGGGTGGAGTACGAACTGCAGCGGCTGAAGGCGCAACTATTGTCGTTCAGTCAGCTAGCAAAGCTTTTTTCGAGAAAACCCTCTCTGCTAAAACGACTATCGCACCAGATGCGTTAAGTAAATTAGGGAAAAAGGCAAAGATTGTTTCCATTTCTGCCGATAGAACGGAAATGAAAGATAGTTCTCGCTCTATTGAAATTCATCGCATCAAAGATGGAATACATAATGATGCGTTTTTAATGGTGTACCTTCCGGCTGAAAAACTACTTATCGAGGCTGATGCGTTTACGCCACCGCCGCCAAATTCCGCGCCACCAGCAACACCAAATGCCAACCACGTCAATCTTATCGATAACATTGAGCGGCTGAAGCTTGTTGTCGACAAGATTTTGCCCTTGCATGGCCGTGTAGTTCCGGTGGCAGATCTCTATACTGCAGCTAGCCGTAAGCGATAGTTCTATAGAAAGCCTAGATTACCATTCGAAAAATTCCCTAAATTTGGTAATACAACTTTCATGTCTGTGTTGGATACTCCAAACCAGCTCGCAAGCGTACCTGCCAGTTGATCCACGGACGTTGTTGGAACCAACCTGCCTTGACCAATATCATCAGCACCATTGTTGGCAACTTCAGGCGGCGTACCATAGAAGCGCTTGCCTTTCACGGCACCGCCCATGATTAGATGATGGCTTCCCCAACCGTGATCTGAACCATCACCGTTACCGGTTAATGTCCTTCCGAAGTCTGAAGCTGTAAAGCTTGTGACAAAGTTGTGAGCGTTGATTTTTCTCATCGCATCATCGAACATTGACATAGCGTTCGATACCTTGGTCATTAGAGCCGGGTGATCTGTCGTAAGGTTGTCGTGTGTATCGAAACCGCCCAGACTGACGAAGAACACTTGGCGTTTTGCAGAAAGGGTGTCGCGCGCAGCAATTAGTTGAGCGACCATTTTTAGTTGGGTAGCTAATGAGTTTGTTGTGTCGAAAGTTGGGCTCATAAAAAGCGCATTGGCAGGTAACTTGTTCGTTGTGACTGCCAGAGCTGAAGTAAGCTGGTCATTTGCATCAACGGCGCGTTTTGCGATACGGGCATGTTCCGATTGAAATAGCTGATTGCTTGGCGCTGTGATCATGCTCTTCAAAGTGTTTGCGATCGTGGTTGAGCCAAACATAGGGGTTTTGAGAGCGTTCAGTGCTACCGAGCCATTCGTGCTTACTTGATATTGAACGGCACTAGAACCTGATAAGTAAACGGCATTGCCGCTAACCGAAATGCAGCTAAATGTGGAGTTGCCGTTACCTGATGCAAACAAGTCGCCTATGCGCCCGCCCCAGCCAGTGGTGGCACCTTCTGCGGCAGACGATTGCCATACTGATTGTTGATCATTGTGAGACAATAATTTTGCGGGAAGCGGTACACTTTTAGCGGTGTATTGGGCTTTTGTCGTCGGTTGAATCAGCGTGCCTGCGTTGAGTAAAACGGCCAGTTTTTCATCATTAAAAATTGGTAACAACGGACTCAAATTTGGTGCCAACGCATATTGTCTAGCACCTAAGTCGGTACCGCCCATGGCGGATGCTAACGGCGTTAGGGCGGTTGCTGTGAGAGTAGCAGAAGGAATCGATAAGGTTGCGCCGCGAAGTGCTAGATACTTGTTATAGTTTGTTGCATCGTAAGGAATGATGGTGTTGGCATAGTCGTTACCACCAAACAAAAAAATGCAGACTAGGGCTTTGTAGTCTGTCGCTGATTGCGCAGCTGCCTCTCCAATTGCAGCGAGGTTCATCGCCCATGGTGCAGCTGCGCCAGCGATAGAAAGCATGCTGGAACGTTTTAGAAACTCACGTCTATCGGCATTCGGATTAATGATAGTCATAGCAGTATTCCTTTTAAACGTTCACTAAGTATTCAGGGCTAGCCATCACTAAGAATATAGCGGCTTGAACACGTTTTGTTTTGTCAGCATCGGTAGCATTCGTAATGGAAGCTACCGCAGTTGCTATCGAACTTTGAGTTGATGCGCTTAAAGAACCTGCTGCTAGTAGTTTGTTCAGCTCGGCAACGAGTGCGGCAGTGTCGGTTGTTTTCGAGAGCCAAGGCGCATAGTTTGGCTTGACATCAGCAATTCCGCTGGTGATCGTAGATTGCATGAAGTTGAGATAACCGACGACAGACGATTCGTGAGTGATCTGAAACTCTGGGGCTGTCAATTTCAAACTAGCAAACTGGCTGGCTGGTGGAACATAGCCAGGGCGATAGAAGTTAAACACAGACGTTGATCGGCCAGGGCTTTGACCAAGTCGAGTCGCAGAGTCGGATAAATTTCCAATTTTCCATTGGTCAGCGGCAACGGTCGTATTGGTGGTTGCACCAAAGGTTTTTGCCCATTGTAAAAATCGAAGTAATGGCTCTTTTAGCTTGCCGCTGGTGTTGCTCGTCGAGATTGTAGTCGCTTCAGAGTCGGTGAGTATCGCTCTTAAAACCGTTTTTAGGTCGCCTCTAATACCGCTACCGTTATCGTTAAATATAATTGCAATTCGTTGTACATAGGCTGGGCTAGGATTGCTGCTCACAAACCGTTGAATGAGTTGCTTGCTGACAAAGGGTGCAACATTGGGATGGGCGAAAATGTGATCTAGTGCTTGCTTCATGCTGCTAACACCATCTGTACCTGCAGGGATGTTTTTGCCAAGAAATACCTTGGCCTCAGGAGAGTGCCTAGATGCGGTCAGAGCCATTGGCACACCGTTACGGTCTGGGGTAGTGTTCACGGCATTTGCATAGTCCCAACCTGTAAAGACTCTGGCTAAGTTTGAGATGTCATCCTGACTATAGGTTTCATCAGGCTTGCCATTCACAAGCTTTAAAGTGCCATCAAGATTAAGTTCATACAAGCCTATGGTAAATAACTGCAAAAGTTCTCGTGCGTAGTTCTCATCAGGTACGCGGCCAGACGAGTCTGCTTTTTGATTGCCTCGAAATGTGAGGTAGGCACCCATCGCGACACTTGTTGAGATTCTGTCGAGAAGCGTTCGATAATTGCCGAACGCGTTGTCTTCTAATATATCCCAGTAATTAGCTGCTGCAAATTGCCGGAATTGAATAGGCAGCCCATCAATGCCAATGACGATGATCTGCGACAGTGCCAAGGTCATCCGTTGGCGCAGCTCGTCGGGGCTGCTCAGCAATTTCATCCAAATGGCTTGATCGAAGCCGTTTTGAGAATTCTGGTTAGCGATCACATTAAAGCCAGTATCTACCAACCATTGCCAGCGGCTTTTTGACTGCGGTATCGCAAACTGTGTTTCAAGCCAACTGTTAAAGCCTTTCTCTTGAATCAAAGCTACGTCGGCGGGCTGTGTAGAGAGCACCGCTTGAGTGGTAAATTTTTGAGCCTCTTTTTCTGTAGGCAGAGCCGCTGGTGGTGGCGAACCCGCTGGTGGCGAACCCGCAGGTGACGAACCCGCAGGTGACGAACCCGCAGGTGGGCTACCGTTCGTCGGCGAGCTTTCACCGCCTCCTCCGCAAGCCGCTAAAAAAGCAGCTGTTAAGGCCACGCCTGCGTTCGCAAAACCCTTTGGAATAAGTGGCGGTTTGAGAGGTTTGTCAGCGCTTAAGTCACTGATTTTATTGTCGTTTATTTGATTTTTCTCTGCGGCAACATCGTCTATAGTTTGCATGGTCGCTCTCTCTTGAACAAGTAGCTTAGTGTGCCCGTCGGTGTTGTTTGAATCTACACCGTATGTCGTTTCAGTTGTAAGCGGATGTGTTTTATAGCGTAAGGTTTTTCGATGCTAGAAGTATCTCATTCTGATACTTGAAGATATAAAGCGCCACTATTTGGATACGAACAGAGACACTTTAGGTGTCGAAACGTTCAAAAGGAAATAGTGCCAAGCACCGACAAACCATGTTGCTAGAACCAAAGTTATTAATGACCACTTATCTTGCCCCGGCTGCTGCTGCGGTGTTGGTTGCAGATTTCATCAGCGGTGTAGTTCACTGGGCAGAAGATGCCTACGCTTGTAAAGACACACCAATTATTGGTAAATGGATTGGGGAGGCAAACTTGGAACATCATCACAAGCCGCGTGCGTTTGTAACTCGTAGCTGGTGGCAAAGCTCATGGGATTTGCTTTTGGCCTCCAGCTTAGTCATAGCCGGTGCGTGGTGAAAAAGATTCGCACTATTGGCCTGTAACGAATCTTTTAAACCCTGTGCTTGAACGATTATATTTTTGGAAACGCTTTGAGAAGTTTAACGAGAAAGTGTTTGGTCTGAAGCGTCGTCCTGAATAATTGATGATGGCGTAACTAACTCATACCAATTGGTCTTTCGAGTCGCTATCATTAGGCCCGCAACTACAACGAACAATAATGCCGAGCCCATCAGCAAGGCATTTTGTTCGGAATGGAGAATGCCGAATAGCGCGCTGTACATTGCCCCCAGCCCAAATCCAAGTGGCACAGCTCGCTTCCAACTTTTGAGCGCATAAGCTGCGTAATAAGAGATGAGGCAAACGCACCCACAAGCCGCTACTAAGTAAGCATAGGAAAAACCGATTCTTTCTGCCAAGCTAATGAGTAGTAAGAAAAACAAAACTAATGCAACACCGACCAAAAGATACTGTACAGGGTGAATCTTGAGTTTTTTGAAAAGCTCGAACAACACAAACGCCCCGATTGTCATTAAGACAAAAAGCATGGCGTACTTGGTTGCTCTATCGCTGAGGGTATAAATGTCGACAGGGTCTATCAGTCGAACACCCACTGACTCTAAATTTTGACCAACCATATCCGCTGCGCCAACTCTACCTTTGGTGCTTTTAGTTTGCGCGTTATCTAACAAATCGAGATCGGCAGCAGACGCGCTGAGCCAGCGTTCTCTGGCTTCACTAGAGATGGAAGAAATACTCCAGCTTGCATCGAAACCATCGTTTGAAATTTGCTTTTCAGTTGGAAGAAGTGCGCCTTCAAATGATGGATGCGGCCAATCAGACTTCACGCGAATTGAGTTTTCTTTTCCCAATGGCACGAAAGCAACCGACTCGGTACCCGATAACGAAAATCCAACATTAAATTGAAGTGTTGATCGGCTGCTAAAGTTATTCACTTTCAAATCGAAATCAAAACCAATGCGTGCACTGGGCAATCCGCCCATTCTCCGAATGCTAGGATCGAGTTCAGTTGTCATACCGCCTAAATTCACTTTGATATTGCCTAAACCGCGAGCGTCCGCAACTGAGATATAAATATCGGCCGCGGGTAACATATGAAGGGTGCTTTTCGTCTCGGTTGTTTTTAATTCAGAGAGCGCAGGCAATTGCCATTGGCCAGTGAAATCGACGGCAGAACCAAAGGTCGTTACTTTAAATAAGCCTCGCGCTTTAGCTTCGGTTTTCATTGCATTACTGATCTTTAACGTATCAGGTAAAACGGCGTGCCTGAGGATTTTTGCGGCTGGTATGTAAAGAGTTTTTTTGTCCTTACCTTCCCCCTCAATTTTCTCAACCAGGTAGCGCTCTTCGTACTGAATAACGAGGACTGGCCCAAGTGCAACTTGCCGACCGGGAAAGCTTTGGGCGATTGATTGCCTAGCTGTCTCGCGGTAGTTCAATCGATCTTGAACAATACCGTGCACCACAGTGCTCGCTATCCAAAGGACTGTGGTTAACACTACGAGACTAAAGATACGGGTACTTAATCGTGCAAATGACGATGAGCGAATTGCGTTGACACTCGGTTTCATGCGAAACCTCGATCGACAAATGAGGGCGCCCATCCCCACGCATAGGTGGGCAGTAAGAGTATGAGAAAAGTAAAAAGCGGATCAACGTTAAATCGCGGTTGCTGAAGCATTTCAAGCAGCAGTAAAAACATCAGGCCTAGCGGCGTAAAAAATACTGCGTAGGCGACGAGTGAGAAAAATACTCTAGAAAATAAGGCTCGCATGAAAACTTTCCGTGAAGTGGGAGAGCTTTCAGAATAGTGAGCCTATTTGAGGGTTTAATGCTCCTTGCGTGTGAAACACGTGAGGATTATGTGAGCAAACGCTACACCTTATCCGTACCGTGCCGCTTTCGATAGCTCTCTAAGAACTTTGCTATCCGTTCAATTGCTTCTTGCAAGTCGTCTGTATTGGGTAAAAACACAATACGAAAATGATCGGGCGCAGGCCAATTAAAGCCAGTACCTTGAACAAGCATTACGCGGGTTTCACGCAACAACTCTAAGAAGAATTGTCTATCGTCGGCAATAGGGTAAATCTTTGGGTCAAGTTTCGGGAACATGTAGAGTGCGGCTACGGGCTTTACACAGGTCACGCCAGGAATCGCGGTGATTAGGTTGTAAGCCATGTCCCGTTGCCGACGCAGACGCCCACCTTCGCACACTAAATCATTAATGCTCTGATAGCCGCCAAGCGCGGTTTGAATCGCCCACTGCCCCGGAACGTTTGAACAAAGCTTCATATTTGAGAGCATGTTTAGGCCCTCGACATAGTCTTTGGCAAATTCCTTGTCACCGGAAACGACCAGCCATCCAGCGCGATACCCGCATGAACGATAGCTCTTCGATAGCGAGTTAAACGTTAAGGTGAGTACGTCGGTCGATAAGCTGGCAATCGCTGTGTGTTTCACCCCATCGTAGAGAACTTTGTCGTAAACCTCGTCTGCCAGAATCACTAAACCATGTTCCCTGGCAATCATCACGATTTCGTTGAGTAATTCGTCTGAATACAAAACGCCGGTCGGGTTGTTTGGGTTGATAACAACAATGGCTTTTGTACGAGGTGTGATTTTGCTACGAATGTCTGCGAGGTCGGGCATCCAACCATTACTTTCGTCGCAAAGATAGTGCACGGGTTGTCCACCCGAAAGCGTCGTCGCCGCCGTCCATAAAGGATAGTCTGGCATAGGCAATAGCAACTCATCGCCATTGTCGAGCAATGCATTGGTCGCCATCGTGATCAACTCACTGGCACCATTACCGAGGTAAATGTCGTCTAAGGTAACGCCTTTGATACCTTGCCTTTGCGTTTCTTGCATGACGGCTTTACGCGCTCCGAAAATGCCTTTGCTATCTGAGTAACCGGCAGAATTAGGCAAATTCCGAATCATGTCACGCTGAATTTCTTCAGGCGCGTCGAACCCAAACACCGCTAAATTACCGAGGTTTAGTTTAATGATTTTTTGGCCTTCTTCTTCCATTTGTCGGGCCGCATCCATGATGGGCCCGCGAATGTCATAAAGTACGTTGGCTAATTTGGTTGATTTCGTAATTTGTTTCATCAGGAGATTTTACCTATAACCTAATGGATGCGATGCAACCGTACTGCTTGCCCATGGTGCCGTTTGGCTCTCTATTCTCTAGCGAAATCGAACCTCCGTGTAATTTAACAATTTGCGTTGCAATTCTTAAGCCCAAGCCGCTGCCTTTTGTCCCGTCAGGCTGAGCAAGAGAATAAAACTGCTCGCCGATGTGAGTTTTCGCGTAGTCTGGGATGCCTGGCCCCTCATCTGTCACGGTGATTTCGCAGGTACTGGCCTTCTTTTGAAGAACAACTTCAACGGATTGCCCGTTCGAAGAAAAGTTGATTGCGTTTGACAGCACATTCGCTATTGCCAGTTTTAGCATCGCCTCATCGCCGCTCAGTTGAACCGCTTGCTGGGGTAATGTTAGAACCAACCGGACCCCCTTGGCCGTACTAATTGCTTGGTAGTCGTCAATACAGCGTTCAAGTAAACGACTAATCTCCATGTTTGTTGATTTGGCGATGCTAATAGTTTTTTCCATTCGCGCCGCCGTCAACATCGAATCGATACTATGCCGCATACGTACAGTTTGAGCATCCAATAGTTCGCCAAACTTCGTTCTTTGCTCAGGCGTTAAATTTGGGTCGGCAAGAAACTCTGCGCTGGCAGTAATCGCTGAAAGTGGCGATTTCAATTCATGAGCCAATGCTTGTGCATACTGCTCGATATAACGTTTGCCTTGCAGCTCGTCACGCATTTGCCCCATCGCATTGGCCAGCGTTGTAAGCTCTTTCGAGCCGATATCTGGAATCGGCCCCGTCTCGCCTTTCGATGCAACGTTGGCAAAGGCAACCAGTTTTTGTACTGAGTTGTTTAGCCAGTATGTCATCAGCAAACCGAGTGCGAAAGCAACCATAACAAGAGCGATGCCCTGCTTAACTATCGAGTTTTGTGCTCTATCGATAATAGGCTGCACCGTATCAATGGGCTTTGAAACAGTGAGTGTGCCGATGAGCGGTCCGAAGCCTTTTTCTGAGGCTGCAAATATGGGTGCCGATACATGGAAGACGGCACTGGTATCGTCGTTGTATTGTGTGCGGGTGCTGCGAGCGCCGTATTGGCCTTTAAGTGTCAGTGCGATATTTCGCCACTTTGAATAGTCTTTGCCTAAGCCGTTGCCAGTTGAATCAAACACAACAATGCCTTTGGCATCGGTAATGTTGACATCGAAATCAAGAGTTTCTTTCTCGAAATGCCATATTTTTGCTTTGATGTCACGTTTTGAATATGCACCTACTGCAGCTGCAAAACTACTATTCGTGAAACTACTTTTCTGTAAATCGGGTGCAGCTAACTCTGCGAGCAAGTTCGCGGTATCAACCATCACCTCTTCAATGGTTTCCCTCACGCTGGGTTTGATTTCGTCAACGACAATTTTTAGTACGAAGGCACCGGCAATTCCAACGATGAGAAAGTAACCAAGAAGAATCCGAAACGAGAATCGCATGTTATGACTTTGGAAGCTTCAAGCTATAGCCGAGGCCTCTGTGAGTAATGATGTACTCCTGGTCCGCACTAACTTCGGCGATTTTTGCGCGAATTTGTTTGATATGAGTGTCAATGGCTCTATCTCCTGACGGGGAGCCTACGCCGAGCGCTGCGTCAAGTAGTTGATCTCTAGTAAACACCCGCTCTGGCGACGCCACCATCAAGCAAAGAAGTTTGTATTCACTTTTTGTTAGGTTAAGCGTGCTGCCTTGAAATCGAATACATGCCTTTACTTGGTCATGCTCAAAGCTCGATACTTTGGGTGCTTCAAGCGAGCTTTGTCGTCTTAGAATCGCCCTGACTCTTGCCACCAGTTCGCGTGGACTAAAGGGCTTAACAAGGTAATCATCAGCACCGGTTTCAAATCCAATGACGCGATCGATTTCGTCGGAGTGAGCCGTCAGAAACAATATTGGTACTTGGCAAGTACCTCGAATTCGACGGCAAACTTCAAATCCCGACAAATCAGGTAGGCCGACGTCAAGAATGACAAAGGCGATGGCGTCGGACTCGCTTGGGTTTGCATGAATCGCTAGCCGTTCGATAGCAGCCATGCCTCGTTCGACCCAATGGACGGCATAGCCGCTTTGCTCTAGCGCAAATTGAACAGTTTGTGCGATAGCAGGGTCGTCTTCAACAATGAGGATATTTTGAGTTGTACTCATATGTGTTGATTTTGCATGAAGTTCGGTTGCCGGGAATATACACTGAGACTGGTGCAGAATATGCGGCACAAAACCAACTGGAGTGGCAACATGCCTGACATTTATTTTCATCACTATCTGAACTCACCCTTCGCTGAGAAGGTGCGCCGCATACTCGCCTACAAAAACCTCGCCTGGCATTCTGTGTTGCAGCCACCTATCATGCCTAAGCCTGAACTCGTCGCGCTCACAGGGGGGTATCGTCGTATTCCGGTTCTTCAAATTGGTGCCGACGTGTTTTGCGATACTTTGCTGATTTGCGATGTTTTAGAAGATATTGCACCGAACCCTTCTTTGTATCCCACAAGTGTCTATGGTGTTAGCCGTACGGTTGCTGCTTGGATGGACAATACGCTGTTTAGCGTCGCGATGGCGTTTAACTTTGGTCCCAAAGGTGCTGCTGCATTCTTTGCGAAAATGCCACCCGCGTTTGCAACCGCTTTTATTGAAGATCGCAAGGCGATGCGGATGGGCGGGGAAAGAATGAACCCTGCGGACGCGACCAGTGCATACAAAATTGCGTTATCGCGAATCAATGAAATGGTGGCGACTACCCATCAAGGTTTCATTTGCGGGGCTCTTACTAGTATTGCCGATTTCGCTGCTTATCATCCACTTTGGTTTACCAAGAACATACCTGAAATTTCTGGCCTTTTACATGAGTATCCAAATATCGCGCCTTGGATGGCGAAAGTGGCAGCATTAGGAAGCGATCATCAGCATGAGAGTTCTACTCAAGCCGCTCTTGATGTAGCTAAAGCCGGAAGTAGTCCGTTTTTTTCTGGCCAAGCTTATGTCGATGATCATGGCATTGCGATAGGGTCAGAAGTGAATATCGTCGCCGAATCCTTTGGCCCAGAATTGACAACAGGCAAGCTTGTTGCGGCCACTAAAGATCGCTACACCTTGGAGCGATCTCATGAACTTTGCGGCACGGTTCGTGTGCATTTCCCCCGACTCGGTTTTGTGTTGAAGGAAGCTAAGTAATGTCTATCAAACTATATTTCGCCCCTGGTGCCTGTTCATTTGTCCCGCACTGCTTATTAGAGGCCAGTGGCGCTGAGTTCGAACCGGCGATGATTAAGCTGCATAAAGGTGAGCAAAACGGGCCTGAGTATCTAGCGATTAACCCGCGTGGGCAGGTACCCGTTCTCGTTGTTGATGGTGTGGTGATTACTCAAATCGTTGCGATTTGCGAATACTTGCACCAAACCTTTCCTGAGATGCTTTTTTTTCCCAAATCGGCTTTTGAAAAAGCCAAAGCGCTGGAGACTTTGTCTTGGATGAATAACTCCGTGCATACAACTTTCACCCATGTTTTTATGCCGGGTAGGTTTACGAAAGATGAGGCTGCACAAGCTGCCATTAAATCTCATGCCCAAGCGCAATACGCAAGTTTGCTCAACGAGCTACAAGCGATTGTCGAAAAATTAGGCGCTCAACAGTGGTTATCTGGGCAAAACTTTGGGGCGCTTGACGCTTATGCGATAACGCTCTTGCGATGGGGTGGTTTTGCCGGCATCGACCCTTTAAGCCTACCTCTGCTGTGGGCTCATGTGCAGAAAGTTGCCTTATACCCACCGGTTGCGAGAGTTATCGAGCGCGAGCGTATCCAGCTCGATGTGTTTGAAAGAGCGTGACGTTGCATGTCTATAATGCCTCTCGTAGATAGCGCCTTTGCGCTAGTCGTTCCTAGTCGTTTCAAATCAGAGGTTGCAATATGTCCACTACTACTCCTATCGCTTTGCCATCAACTGGTTTGCAACTGCGCACGCTCATTACCAAAGCCGGAAAACTTGAGCTTTCATTGGCTGAAGTAGGCATTCCAGCGCTGAAAGACGACGAGGTATTGATTCGCGTTGAAGCGTCACCCATTAACCCCTCCGATATTGGTCTACTCTTTGGTGCTGCCGATATGAGTACGGCTTCCCAGTCGGGTACTGCTGAGCGGCCACTCGTAAGTGCGAATGTGCCCGAAGCGTTGATGAAGGGTATGGCTGGGCGACTAGACGATTCAATGCCTGCCGGTAATGAAGGTGCTGGTACCGTTATTGCGGGTGGCTCTGCACCGGCAGCGCAAGCGCTTATCGGAAAAATGGTGGCAGTATTAGGCGGTGCCATGTATAGCCAGTATCGAGCTATCGCGGCAAGCCAATGCATGGCGATACCGGTAGGAATTACTGCAAAAGAGGCGGCCTCTTGTTTTGTGAATCCGCTCACTTCGTTGGGTATGGTCGAGACGATGAAGTTAGAAGGTCATAAAGCTTTGGTGCATACCGCGGCGGCATCAAACCTCGGCCAGATGCTCAACAAAATCTGCAGCAAGGATGGTATTGCTTTGGTTAATATCGTACGAGGTGAAGCGCAAGAAAAAGTGTTGAGAGATTTAGGAGCCAAGTATGTTTGCAATTCAAGTGCCGATACTTTTCTAGAAGATCTTACTCAGGCCTTAGTGGCAACTGGCGCTACCTTAGCTTTCGACGCTATAGGTGGCGGAAAACTCGCCGGGCAAATTCTGAGTTGCATGGAAGTTGCCGTGAATCGAAGTGCGAAAGAGTATAGTCGCTACGGTTCGAACGTCATGAAGCAGGTTTACATTTATGGTGGCCTGGATACAAGCCCAACTCAAGTAGTCCGCAACTTTGGCATGACCTGGGGCATGGGTGGGTGGCTACTCTGGCCATTCCTAAATCGTATCGGTCCAGTAGCAGCCCAAAAATTACGTGAGCGCGTTGTTGCCGAATTAAAGACAACATTTGCTAGCCACTACACCCACGAGGTATCTCTAGCTGGTGCCGTAGCACTGAAGAACATTGAGGTATACGGCAAGCGTGCGACCGGCGCTAAAGTGCTAGTTTGCCCAAATCGATAGGTCTCTATGGCTGCTGAAATTCGCAATGGTGCCGATGTTTTAACCGACACGTTACTGGCTAACGGCATCGATGTTTGCTTTGCTAACCCAGGCACTTCTGAAATGCATTTTGTCGGCGCGTTAGATCGAAAGCCGCAAATGCGTTGCGTGCTAGGTTTGTTTGAAGGTGTGGTGACAGGTGCCGCCGATGGTTATGCCCGCATGGCTGATAAGCCTGCAGCAACGCTCTTGCATACTGGGCCAGGTTTAGTGAATGGATTAGCCAATATTCACAACGCAAAGCGTGCGCAGTCACCCATGGTCAATATCATCGGTGACCATGCCACCTATCATTTGCCCTTTGATGCGCCGCTGACAAGCGATATTGAAGGGCTTGCAAAACCAATGTCGCATTGGGTCAAGCGAGTTGAGAGTGTCGAAACAGTGTCTATAGATGCCGCTGATGCCGTTGCCGCTGCCAATACCTCCCCAGGGCACATTGCGAGCCTGATTTTGCCTGCTGACGTTGCTTGGTCAGCTTTGCCGGAGAGCGCTCAAACGTCTGTGCATCAGGTTGCAGCGCCGCAGGCGCCGCTACCTTTTGATGAGGCCATCACTCGCATTGCGAAAGCACTCACCGAAGCTGGCGTGACCGCCATGAATACGACAATTCTTATTTCTGGGCGCGTGTTGCGAACTTCTGCGCTCGATTTGGTGAGTCGAATTGCTGAATCTGCCGGGGTGCGGTTGATGGCGCAACAAGCCAATGCCAGAGCAGAGCGGGGTGCAGGGCGAGTGGCAATTGATCGGGTTCCCTATGCTGTCGATCTGGCGCTTAAAACATTTGCGAACACCACACGCGTAATTTTGGTGGCGGCGAAAGCGCCGGTTGGTTTCTTTGCGTACCCCGGCAAGCCTAGCAGCATGCTGCCTGCCAACTGCGAAGTGATAGAACTAGTGAGCGCAGAGCAAGATGTCGACGCGGCTTTGTGGTTACTTGCTGATAGATTACATGTGGGTTCATCGTCAGAACCAACTGTAATTAAAGCGCAGGCAATTGACTCGAACGTTGTCATAAACTCTGCTTCACTACAGCCGCGTTTAAACCCTGCCAACATTAGTCAAATCATTGCTGCACTCATTCCTGAGGGCGCAATCGTTTGCGAAGAAGCGGTCAGTTCTGGTCGCGATTTATTCCCCGCCACTTGGGGCAGCGCACCTCATGATTGGTTGCAGATCACTGGTGGCGCAATTGGTTTGGGCCTGCCCCTAGCCTTGGGTGCTTCAGTGGCCTGCCCGAATCGTAAAGTCATTGATTTACAAGCCGATGGGAGTGCCATGTATACCCTGCAAGCCTTATGGACTATGGCACGTGAACGCTGCGATGTGCTTGTGTTGCTGTATGCCAATCGCCGCTACAACATTTTGCTAGGTGAGCTTAAGGCAGTCGGCGCTACTGGTGTCGATGGTAAGCCCGGTTACAACGCCAGTCGAATGCTCGATCTTATCGACCCTAGCCTTGATTGGGTGCATCTAGCCAAGGGAATGGGAGTCGACGGTGCCAGAGTAGAAACGCCTAAGCAGTTGGCCGAATTGATGAAATCGGCGTTAATCAAGCGCGGCCCATTTTTGATTGAAATGGTGATCGATTAATAAATTAATCGTGAAGTAGTCGTTTTAAAACGGCCCCATCTTCACATATCCACCGCCTTGGAATATCTTTGCCGGGTCGGTGTCGGCTAGAGCAGGCGTTGCTTCACGCGCTGCTCTGTAGGCTTCGGTATTGTCTGTGGGCTTAAAGCCTAAATGCGCGGCTTTCGAGTTATCCCACCAAGTATCTCGATTGTTCGACGCGCCAAACACAATCGTATGGTCAACCTTCGGTGCCTTCAGTGAGCATCTCACCAGTTTACATAGATCGGCAAAACTGAGCCAAGTAATAAGCATGCGGCGATCAAGCGGTTCCGGAAACGAGGAGCCAATGCGCAGGCAAACGCTTTCGATACCATATCGATCAAAGTAGAAGCGGCCCATGTCTTCGCCGTAAGCCTTGCTTAAGCCATAGTAGCTATCAGGGCGCTTGGCGCAATCGCTGTCGATGGTTTCGCTTTGTTTGTGAAAACCAATAGCGTGATTTGAGCTTGCAAATATGACTCGCTTAATGCAGTTAATCCGCGCTGCTTCATAGATGTGAAACACGCCTTTGATATTGCCCTCAAGTACTTCTTCAAATGAGTGTTCAGTGGATATTCCACCGAAGTGAACAATGCCGTCGCAGTCTTTTCCTAAGGCGATCACCCCTTGCTTGTCATTTAAGTTGCACTCAATGAATTCTTCATGGGATTGCAACGGAGGCGGACGCAATGGTGCGATGTCGGTCATACGGAGAAACTCAGATTGCCCTTTTAAACCTTGTCGGAGTTGCTCACCCAAATTGCCGGATGCGCCCGTGAGAAGTAGTCTTTTGTACATATGAGTTCTTTCAAAAAGCGATTAACTGCGCTCGATTGGCCTAGACGCATCAGCACACCATTCACTCCAAGACCCCGGATACAAATTCGCACCCGGCAACCCTGCATGGGTCATCGCTAAAATGTTATGGCAAGCGGTAACGCCAGAGCCGCATTGGTTGACCACGGAGTCGACACTTCGCCCGGCGAGTAATTCGTCGAATTCTTTACGCAAGAAAGGCGCTGGTTTGAAGCGGCCATCTGGGCGCAAGTTTGTAAGGAAAGGGCGATTCACTGCACCGGGAATGTGGCCCGCAACTGGGTCTATCGGTTCGACTTCACCGCGATAGCGTTCAGATGCGCGAGCATCAATCACAAGATAGTTTTTGCTCGACGTAACGTCGGCTAGTAACTCTTCGACTGGCACAAACGATACTCTTGGATGTTGTACTAAGAAATCACCATTCCGAGCAGCAGGCGCTTGTTTGCTTATCGGATACTTCGCTGCTTTCCAAGCGCTTAAGCCGCCATCGAGAAGGGCCACTTTTTCATGCCCTAACCAATTCAGCAACCACCACAACCGTACACCATACATGCCGTTGCTGGCATCGTAAACAACCACTTGCTGATCAGTCTTTAAGCCACAAGCACGCAGTTTCTCAGCCAAGGTTTCACGATTCGGAAGAGGGTGACGGCCTGTAATCGGTAAGCCATTAACAATCTGCTTCTCACCTGCTAAATCATGGTTATTATCGAGAAAGTAAGCGCCAGGAATGTGCCCATCGTTGTACGCGGCAAGGCCAGCCTCGGGCTTCATCAAATCATGTTGCACATCGAACACCACGCACTCGTCGATGCAGTGGGCGAGTTCTTCGACAGAGATAAGTGTTGTGTACATAGAAGTTGTTTATAAATGTGAGAGATTAAGTTTGCGCCGAATGAATTCATGAAAGTGCTGCATGCCATCTTCCATCGGGCTTTGATAAGGGCCAGTTTCGTTCAGGCCACGCATCATCAAGGCTTCGCGGCCTGCATCCATGCGCAGCGCGATTTCATCATCCTCTGCACTGGTTTCCATATAGGCCGCGCGTTCGGCTTCAATAAATTCGCGCTCGAACAATACGATTTCTTCTGGGTAGTAAAACTCGACGACATTCGTTGTGTGCCTAGGCCCGCGCGGGTGCAAAGTCGAAACAACCAGCACATGCGGATACCACTCCACCATCACGTTAGGGTAGTAGGTTAGCCAGATTGCACCATAGTGCGGCGGAGTTCCCTTAGCTCCATTATGTAAACGTAGAACTTCGTCATGCCACTTTTGGTAAATCGATGTACCTGCTTGAGCAAGCGAATTCTTGATGCCGACTGTTTGAACTGATACCCAATCGTCGAACTGCCAAGTTAAATCATCGCAATTCACAAACTGACCCAAGCCGGGGTGAAACGGCACAACGTGATAGTCCTCCAAATACACCTCAATAAAGCTTTTCCAGTTGTAGTTGCATTCATGCACGTGAATATGGTCAAGCTTGTAGCCTGAGAAATCTAGTTCTTTGGCGACGCCGATATTGGCTAAATCCCTAGCAACGTCGCGCGGCCCGTCGAATAGTAAACCCTGCCAATTCTGCAATGGCGATTTACCCAGCTTTACGCAGGGTTGGCTGGCAAAATGCGGTGCACCCAGCAACTTCCCCTCCAGATCATACGTCCAGCGGTGCAGGGGGCAAACAATGTTCTCGGTTTTACCTGCGCCTTCAAGCATGATCGCTTGGCGATGTTTGCAGACATTCGACAGTAACTCAATGCAGCCTTGGTTGTTGACCAGTACACGACCGTTTTTTTCGGCAGCAATGGTTTGATAGGCGCCAGGCTCGGGCACCATGAGTTCATGGCCTACATAGCGAGGCCCGTTTTTGAACAAAATTTCTTGTTCTTGCTTGAATAATGCTTCGTCAAAGTATGCCGAGACCGGCAACTGTGCTGTCGAAGGCGCCAAGTAGTCCCGACGTCCTAAATCCGACATATCAAACTTTCTCCCGAATAATGACCCGAAAAAAAAGTCCCGCCACGGTGGCGCGCCCCTTAGTAGAAACATCTAAAGAGCATGACTTAATTAAAAACACCAACGCAAGACCGCCTTGAATTGGAGGCGCGATAGTACCCGTTTTTTGTTTTTTGGGTATTCGATGAGCTTATTTTTTCGGTTTTTATAGCAAAACAAATCAAAAATAGTTAGGCGTTTGGCTCCAATCTCCCGTTTGGGGACTTTATTGACGCTTTCAGGGAATAAAATCTTGCGAGATAATCGAAGAATATGACCAAAGCTCAAGAAAAGTTAGCTGCAATCCCAGCCCCAGAATCGTTCGAAGTCGCAATCGGCGAATTAGAGAAAATCATCGCAACCATGGAGCGGGGCGATTTACCGCTCGAAGAGTCCCTTAGCAGCTATAAGCGCGGGGCAACGCTGATTGAGTATTGTCGTAGCTCACTAGCAAAGGTCGAACAGCAGGTAAAAGTGCTGGAAGCTGACCTTTTAAAGCCTTACGAATAGCGTTTTCAATGAGTTCAGTTGCCATTTCTGTTTCTCCCTTTGAATTTGCCCAGTGGGTCAGCACTAGCGGTGCAAGAGCCGAGGCGGCATTAAGTGCTGCTCTGCCAGCAGGCACTGTTTTGCCGGCAAAACTCCATGAAGCGATGCGGTACGCCGTATTACAAGGTGGTAAACGGGTTCGTCCGTTGCTGGTGTATGCCGCGGGTTACGCGCTAAATGCTGATTTAAAGGTGCTCGATGCTGCGGCAGCGGCTATCGAAATGATTCACGCCTACTCCTTGGTGCATGACGATATGCCGTGCATGGACAACGATGTTTTGCGCCGTGGCAAGCCCACTGTACACGTCGCGTTCGGCCAAGCGCTGGCCTTGCTGGTAGGTGATGCCCTTCAATCGCAAGCTTTCGATCTACTTAGTAGGCCCTCATTGGAACGCTTAATTGAGCCTTCACAGCTAATTTTGATGGTGCAAACTTTGGCAAAAGCCTCTGGATCGGTTGGCATGGCCGGTGGGCAGGCTATTGACTTAATGTCGGTCGGCAACACCGGCATGGCTAGATCGGACTTGCAAGTAATGCACAGTATGAAAACTGGGGCACTTCTAAAGGCATCAGTTCGCATGGGTGCGCTGAGTGGCAATGCGAGTGCAGAGCAACTACAATCATTGGAGATCTATGCAAAGGCGCTGGGTTTGGCCTTTCAGGTGATCGACGATGTTTTAGATGTTGAAAGCGATACTGCTACCCTAGGTAAAACCGCTGGTAAGGACGCCGACAACGACAAACCAACTTACGTATCGCTTTTAGGTGTCATTGCGGCGCGTGAATTGGCGATGCAGTTAAGAGATGAAGCGCTCAATGCAGTCAAGAGCGCACCGGGAGTGCCGCAGTCTAGGCTGGAGCCTTTGTTAGGCCTAGCCGATTTGATCGTTTTGCGAAAAACATAAACTAAAGTCGTGAACTGATATTGGGATACTGACTATGACTGATATGAATCAAGCCCGCATTAGAGGCAACCTTAGCAACCCTTCCGAGTTGCTAAGCACGATTAATGAACCTGCAGCTCTGCGCAAGATGAGCAAAGAGCAGCTCGCCCAAGTGGCAGACGAGCTGCGTGCTTTTGTGTTGGAGTCGGTGTCGAAAACCGGTGGCCACCTATCTTCGAATCTAGGTACCGTCGAACTCTCTGTAGCTTTACACCATGTGTTCAACACACCTTACGATCGAATAATTTGGGATGTTGGCCATCAAGCCTATCCACACAAAATTTTGACAGGCCGTCGCGAACAAATGGCCACCATTAAGCAATTCGGTGGCATCTCTGGTTTCCCTCGTCGAGTTGAGTCGGAATACGACACTTTCGGTACGGCACACTCGTCGACATCGATTTCTGCTGCGCTAGGCATGGCAGTAGCTTCTCGCAATAAAGGCGAGAATAAAGGTCCGAATCGGCGTCGTCATGTCGCGGTGATTGGTGATGGCGCGATGAGCGCAGGTATGGCCTTCGAAGCGATGAATAACGCGGGTGTCACAAATGGCATTGATTTATTGGTCGTATTGAACGACAACGATATGTCAATTTCGCCCGCCGTTGGCGCATTAAACCGCTACCTAGCCGCATTGATATCTGGCAAGTTTTACACCAAAGCCAAAGATGTCAGCCGCCGTGTACTCTCGAAAATGCCGGGCCCGGTATTTGAAATAGCCAAACGCTTAGAAGAGCATGCCAAGGGCATGGTTACACCAGCGACAATGTTTGAAGAGTTTGGGTTCAACTATGTAGGCCCGATTGATGGCCATGATTTAGAGCAGCTCACCTCAACATTGCAGAATATGCGTGACTTTACCGGCCCGCAGTTTTTGCATATTGTTACTCGAAAAGGTAAGGGTTATGAGCTTGCAGAAGCCGATCCGATTGCGTACCACGGCCCCGGTAAGTTTGACCTTGCTGAAGGAATTAAGAAATCGACAGCGCCATCAAAACCAACCTACACCCAAGTGTTTGGTGATTGGATTTGCGATATGGCCGCGCTCGATAAGCGCTTAGTCGGCATTACCCCAGCTATGCGCGAAGGCTCTGGCCTCATCGAGTTTGAGAAGCGCTTTCCTGATCGGTACTTCGACGTGGGCATTGCGGAGCAACATGCGGTGACGTTCGCTGCGGGCATTGCTTGCGAAGGTTTAAAGCCAGTCGTAGCCATTTATTCGACTTTCTTGCAGCGCGGTTACGATCAATTGATTCATGACGTTGCCTTGCAGAACTTGCCTATTGTTTTTGCGTTAGATAGAGCTGGCTTAGTCGGTGCCGACGGCGCAACTCATGCTGGTGCCTACGATTACTCTTATTTGCGCTGTATTCCCAACATGGTGATCTATGCACCGTCGAATGAAAACGAATGCCGCCAAATGCTTTACAGCGCCTTCTTGCAGGATGGCCCAACCTCGGTACGCTACCCTCGGGGTAGCGGCTCCGGCGTTGAGGTGAAGCGTGATTTAGTTGAGATTCCGATAGGCAAGGGCGAAGTGCTGCGCCATAGCACAAGGGTTCACAGCAGAATAGCGATTCTGGCGTTTGGTTCGATGGTGACGCCAGCGATGAAAGCGGGCGAAGCGTTGGATGCGACGGTTGTGAACATGCGCTTTGTCAAACCGATTGATGCCGACTTGATTGCCGAATTAGCCCAAACCCATGATGGTTTTGTGACGGTTGAAGAGCAGGCAATCATGGGTGGCGCGGGTAGTGCGGTTGCAGAAAACTTGGCAGAACAAGGTTTTGCAAAGCAGCTCTTGATTTTGGGCCTCTCGGACAAATTTATTGACCACGGTGACCATCAATACCTGCTCAAGCTAGAAGGCCTGAATGCTGAAGGGATTGAAGCCAGTGTACGTAAACGTTTCGAAGCGATGCTATCGGGGCAGGACGCAACGCCACGATTAGTAGTTAATCAACAAAGATAAGCAGCAGCGATAAGTAGAAAGTTAAAGTGATTCGATCATGAATTTGCGTGACGCAACGATAGTTCCTGTAACTATGCCTGATGTGCAGGGCAGTGAAGACAAAAGAAATATTGCGATTACGCGCGTAGGTATCAAAGGCTTACGTTATCCGTTGATATTCGCAGGCCAACCAAGCGTGGCTGAATTCAAGATGACGGTGGCCTTGCCAGCTTCGCAAAAAGGCACGCACATGTCTCGCTTCTTGGCTTTGCTTGAAGGCCATAACGAATCGTTAGATGTTGCCGCTTTTGGTCGTATGCACACAGAGATGCTAGCGTTGCTGCATGCCGATGAAGGCAGCTTAGAGGCAAGTTTTCCGATGTTTGTTCGCAAGAAAGCCCCGGTTACAGGTGTCGCTAGTTTGATGGACTACACGGTGAAAATCGTGATCGATGGTTCGGTCACTAACGCTACAACGCATCTACAAATTTTAGTGCCTGTAACTAGCTTGTGCCCTTGTTCGAAAACGGTTTCGGACTATGGTGCGCATAACCAACGTTCGCACTTAACCGTTTCGGTGTCATCGCCAGTATCGACTATGGCTGTAGCACCACAAACCTTGATTGATATTGCTGAGAGCCAAGCATCAAGCGAGCTTTATGGCTTGTTAAAGCGTGCCGATGAAAAGTTTGTTACGGAGCTTGCCTACGATAACCCCAAATTTGTTGAAGATTTGGTGCGTGATGTGGCGGCTGAATTGAAGAGCTTGCAGGTTCAATCTATGATCAGTAGCTGGCAAGTAGAAGCAGAGAACTTTGAGGCCATTCATAACCACTCGGCTTATGCACTGATAAGTAGCGACTAAATACCTAGTCCTGAGCTTTAGCCAATGAAGTTGCTCCGTGAATTTTCGGCTATCGCTAAACCTTATTGGGTGTCTGAAGAGCGTTGGGCCGCTAGGGGTTTGTTGGCCGTCATTATCATGCTCAACCTTGGTATTGTTTGGGTCAACGTGGGGCTCAACACTTGGAATGGCGAGTTTTACAATGCTTTACAAGATAAGAAATTCGATCTTTTCAAAAGCTTGGTTTTGGAATTTGGCGGCTGGGCGCTGCTGTTTATCGTATTCACGGTGTACCAACAATATCTGCGACAAATGTTGCAGATTCGATGGCGGCGCTGGTTAACCGAAAAATGGTTAGACCGATGGACATCGAACCAGTCTTTTTATCGCCTGGCTGTTTTCGAAAAAGTCACTGATAACCCAGATCAGCGCATCGCCGACGATATCAAATTTTTCGTTGAAGATACGCTAAAACTTTCTATCGATTTTCTTTCGTCTGTGGTGAGTTTTGTGACGTTTGTGAGTATCTTGTGGGCGCTGTCTGGTGCACTCGAAGTAGCCGGCATAAGTATTCAAGGCTATATGGTGTGGGTTGCCATTGCTTATGCGGTTGCAGGTAGCTTTGGTGCCCATTGGGTTGGCAAACGGTTAGCTGGTTTGCATGTCACTCAGCAACGCTATGAGGCTGATTTTCGCTATAGCTTAATTCGAATTCGAGATAACGCAGAGGCTATTGCCCTATATCGCGCCCAAGGAATTGAGACCGAAGGTATTAAACAGCGGTTTTCAAGAGTGGTGAATAACTGGTGGGAGATCATGAAGCAAGAAAAGCGCTATGCTTGGTTTGGCTCTTTCTACGGGCAAATCGCGATTATCTTTCCTCTGGTCGTCGCCGCACCGAAATATTTTTCAGGCGCTATTCAGTTGGGCGGCCTCATGCAGATAGCTAGCTCGTTTGGCGAAGTACAAAAAGCACTTTCTTGGTTTGTTGATGCCTACACAAAGTTGGCTGATTGGCGTTCCTATATTTACCG
>JAYWIG010000274.1:0-2534 GCA_043789035.1 Betaproteobacteria bacterium | reverse complement strand
CCAGAGCCAGTGGTGCACTACGCATCCCTACCAGCCTCAAGATTTGCCGATTTGATACATGCGATAGAACCTGTTCGTGACCCAGCCCGCATGCGCTTGGTATTAGAGAAGCCACTGGGCTTTAGCGGTGCCGAGTCAGCTCAAATCGAGCTAGCTATGGCCGAGGCTTTAGACGAATCTCAGATTTATCGAATTGATCATTACCTCGGTAAACAAGCGGTCCAAAACCTGTTGGCCCTTAGACTGGGCAATCGAATTTTCGAACCGCTACTCACCAGAGAACATGTTGCTCATGTGCAGATTACAGTGGCTGAAGACCTTGGCGTCGAAGGTCGTGCAGGCTTTTATGAGAAGTCAGGCGCGATTCGCGATATGGTGCAAAGCCATATGTTGCAGCTACTTGCAACAGTGGCGATGGAGCCACCTGCGAATTTAGAACCCGACGCACTGCGCGATGAAAAACTCAAAGTTCTGCGCGCGCTTAAAGTCCCTAAAGCCACTGGCACAACTGAAGTAGTGATTGGCCAATACGTCGCCGGTCATTTAGCCGGGCAGCCAGTGCCTGGATACTTGCAAGAAAAGGGAGTCGCTGCAGACTCGAAAACAGAGACCTTCGTTGCCTTTAGTACCGAGGTACAGACCTGGCGCTGGGCCGGCGTACCCTTTCTGTTACGAACCGGCAAGCGAATGCCAAAGCGCATGGCCGAAATTGTGATTCAGTTTCGGGACGTACCTAGGCAATTATTCACGCCTGTCGGTGGGGCATGGTCGGGAAATCGATTAGTTATTCATTTGCAACCCGAAGATCGACTGGAGCTTCATCTACTTGCAAAGGCACCCGGCGAACGCGAACGTTTGCGGCCGGTCGCTTTAGATCTGGATTTTTTCAGCGAATGGCGCATTCCCGTGCGTGATGCCTATGAGCGTTTGATTACCGATATTTTACGCGGTCGACTAAGCTTATTTTTACGTCGCGATGAAGTCGAGGCACAGTGGAAATTTACCGATCTTCTACGTCAAGATTTAGCAGCCAATCAAGTGGCTCCGTTGCCATACACAGCCGGCAGCTATGGGCCAACCGCCGCTACGGCTTTGGCGTTGCGTAGTAACGCCGCTTGGGCTGAGGATACGAGGCTTTAAGGTTCGCTATGTTGCTTGATCGAATTCGCGAACTCTCAGCAACTCTTGCACCAGCCGAAGCAAAAGTTGCCCAACTAGCTCTTGCCCAACCCAGCATATTTATTCAGACCGCTGTGGTTGACATCGCAGCCCAGGCAGGCGTAAGTCAACCAACTGTGGTGCGATTTTGTCGTTCGATGGGCACAACTGGGCTGCGTGATTTTAAGCTCCGCTTGGCTGCTGCATTGCAAGTAAAAAGTGCTGGCCCCCACCCTAGCGTAAACCCTGAAGATTCAATGAATGATCTCAGTGTGAAAGTACTCGATGCTGGTGTTCAAGCCATCCGCGCCGTTGGCTCCACACTCGACATGACAACCTTGGAGAAAGTATTAAGTGCTTTAAAGCAGGCTCGCCGAGTCGATTTTGTTGGCATCGGGCAATCCGCTTTAGTGGCACAAGACGCTAAGCAAAAATTCTTTCGTTTCGGTTTGCACTGCGAAGCTTATTCCGACCCTGCATTACAAGTGATGAGCGCGGCTCAGTTGCAACCGAAAGATTTGCTTGTGCTCATTTCTGCAAGCGGCCGCAGCCCAGAACTTTTTGACGCTATCAAAGTGGCTCGCGCTGCGGGTGCCAAAGTTTTATCGATAGGCGCACCGGGCTCACCGGTTGACGGATTGGCTGATTGGGCACTCAATGCAAGACTAGTCGATGATCCTGATGTGCATTTACCGATGTTAGGCCGACTTCAGCATTTGATGATTGTCGATATCTTGGCAGTGGCCTATTCCCAGCGCTTAGGCAATGCGGCAAGAAATCACCAGCAAATGCTAAAAGGGGTTCTTGCGGATAGACGCCATCCATAATGGACGGTTACTATGAGCGCCATTTAAGCATTCTGAGCGGTACCCAGACTTGCGGACCGGAAAAACCAACCCGCTCCTAAGTTACATTTACGGTTTCGCTTTATTTCCCAAGGAACTACCTATGAAAAAACCAACAACAAAACTAGCCGCCAGTAAAGTCGCCGTGGTAACCGGTGGCGCACGCGGCATTGGTCTGGCTATTGGACAGCATTTCCTTGCCAAGGGCTATAAAGTCGCTCTGCTCGACATTGACAAAAAAACACTGGCAAAAACCCAAGTTGAACTGAACTCTTCTTCCGTAATCACTCTGGCATGCGATGTATCTAAGCCCGAGCAGGTCAAACAGGCTATTGGTTTAGTCGCGAAGACGTTCGGTCGAATCGACGCGTTAGTGAACAACGCCGGCGTAGCGATATTCAAACCAATCCTCGACGTTTCATGGAAAGATTGGCGTACCGTGATGGACACGAACTTAGACGGTGCGTTTTTATGTACCCAAGCATGCGCCAAAGTGATGTTAAAAAACGGTGGCGGTGCGGTCGTTAACAT
>JAYWIG010000273.1:0-2541 GCA_043789035.1 Betaproteobacteria bacterium | reverse complement strand
ACGCAGGATAACTCCTTACAAATCTCATTATGAAAACTACCGCTTTTATTCCACGCCCAACGGGCAAATCCATCCTGCTGCAACATATTCTTTTCTGCGCCATTGCGTTTCCAAGCCTTGCAATCGCCCAATCGCAACCTGATGCTGCAGCGAATGCAGTTGAGCGCTTGCATCAAACGACATTGGGTATTTTGGACGCACTAGTCGCCAAAGGTGTATTGACCAAGAGCGATGCAGAGGCAATTGTGGCCACTGCCAAAGACAAAGCAAAAACCGCAGCACCGCAAGAGCCTGCAGCCGTCGTTGGTGGCGTTGGGGTGCGACCGGCAGCAGCCCCGGATGCAGTACGAGTGCCTTACATTCCAGAGATGGTCAAGCGAGAAATTCGCGATGAGATTCGCAAAGAAATTATTGCCGAGGCAAAATTAGAGCGCTGGGTATCTCCGACTGCCGTGCCTGATTGGGTGAGCGGCTTGAAAGTGTCCGGTGACGTACGAGTTAGACTTCAATCGGATCGGATTGCCGCTTCTTCTGGTACCGCAGCCCAGTATTTCGATAACGAAGATGTGACGAATTTTGTGGGCTTACGAAACACGGAGAATCTAAGCCGAGCAAGGATTCGCGCAAGGTTGGCAATTGATGCAGAAATTAATCAGGCTGTACAAGCAGGCATTCGCTTCAGCACGGGCAATCAGACTAGCCCGGTGTCTACATCGTCAACTTCAGGAGACGCTGCCAACAGATTTGGACTTAAGATCGATAGGGCATTCATTCGCTATAAACCACAATCTTGGCTAACTGTTGACGCTGGCCGTTTTGCTAACCCGTTTGCAAATGCCGAGTTGATGTTTGCACCTGAATTAGGTTTAGACGGCTTTACCGCATCGGTGAGGCCAAAATTTGACAGCCAAGTTTCACCGTTTGCTACCGTAGGAACGTTCCCATTACGTAACGACTCATTTGCGGGCAATCGACGGTTAAACGGTGCCCAGCTAGGTGCCGATTGGGCTTTTTCAGAAAAATCTAATTTGAAGTTTGCCTACGGCCGCTACACCTTTGCAGGTGCTGCTGGTAATCCCATGTCAGATAGCACCAGTCCCGCCTATAACTCGACCGAGTATGAATCAGGGTATCGCCAGCGAGGCAATACCTTGTTTAGGATTAATCAAGATCCTTTTGTCACCGCTTCACCGGTATATGGTTTAGCATCGAAATTTAATGTCAGTTCGCTTTATGGTGCGCTCGAGCTAAAGCATTTCGATCCTACGCGACTAGTGTTATCCGCTGAATCGATTATTAACAAGGGCTTTGACGGAGCCGATGTTGCCCAACGTGTTGGCCTTCCTATTGGCTCTCGAAATAAGGGTTATACCGTTCGAATGCTTGCCGGGGAGCCCGTGATTACTCGTCAAGGGCAATGGCAGCTAGGCTTTGGTGTTCGTAAATTAGAACGCGACGCAACTCTGGATGCGCTTACTGATCCGGATTTTGTGTTGGGTGGTACAAACGTCAAAGGCCAGTTCATTACGTTTGGCTACGGCATCGAGAAAAATACTTCACTGGCCTTGCGTTATTTGTCCGGCGAAACTATCGACGCACCATTGAGCAACCCGAGCTTACAGCCGCTGAAAGTTCGGACGATTCAATTGGATATGAATGTGAGGTTTTAATAATGAGACCGTTACTTGCCACATTATTTATTCTGAGTATTGCGATTGTGGCTACGCTAGCGCCTGAAGACGTGCTGGCGCAGAAAAAAACCGACGCGAGTGCCGAGCAGCGTAGGGCAGAGCAGTTACGTAAACTATCAGCACAAAACCAACAGCTTGAGTCTGAAAAAGCAACACTTACCAAAGAGAAGGAAGATGCTTTGGCTGCCGCTAAACTCAATGAGGAAAAGAGCAAAGAGGCACAAAGTCAGAGCTCCAAGGTTTCGCGGGAGTTGTCAGGACTTCGCAGTAAAACCTCTGAGCTTGAAAAGACCGCTCTTACGAATGCTGCCGAGCAGCAAAAACTTAACGCCCAGTTAACAGAGCTAAGAGATACCGCAAAAGCACAGCAAGCCCTGATTGAACAACGAGCGCAAACGATTACAGAACTTACAGAGAATAATCGAAAGCTACAAGGGCAGCTTCGCGAAGTGACAACGCTGTCAAGCACTCAAAAAGAGCGAAATCAGCTACTCACTTCAGAGTTAGGCAGTTGCTCAAAAAATAATTGGGCGCTTGTCGGTTTGGTTGATGAAGTAAGTGATCGATACCGAAAAAAGTCTTGTGCGGACGCTCGCTCGCTGCTTGAACCCTTGGTCGGTTTAAGGCGTGCTGAATTTGAACGAGTTGCGGAAGAATATCGCGGTAAAGCTGGAGACGAGCGTTACGTGCCCCCCGTGTTGAAGCCGTAAGGTGTGACTCAAACGTGACACAATTTTCGACCCTCGCAAGAGTGCTGCCTTTTGCAGCCTTTATTGCTTTAATGATTCTTGAAGAAGCATTTGCAGCGTTAGCGCCTGACCTAGCGAAAAGCCTGCAACCGTGGATGTAT
>JAYWIG010000272.1:0-2552 GCA_043789035.1 Betaproteobacteria bacterium | reverse complement strand
TTTGGAGGCATTTACGACGATAGCTACAGCCAAACCTTACACATCCATCTGTGGAAGTCAGTCACCCGCGTGTACGCCGGTTTTTTTGCAGCCGCGTTGGTGGCGATTCCGCTGGGCCTGCTGATTGGACGTATCAAAGCCATTCGGGAATTTGTCGACCCGACGTTGCAATTACTGCGGCCTGTACCGGTCACAGCCTGGTTGCCGCTATCGATGATTTTCTTCGGCATTGGCCCAAATGCCGCGATATTTTTAGTGTTTTTAGGGGCGTTTTATCCGATCGTCTTCAACACTACTTTTGGTGTGCGTTCGGTCGATACGAGGTTGTTCGAAGCCGCTGCCATGCTGGGTTGCAAAGGACCTTCGTTATTCAGGCAGGTAGTGCTTCCTGCATCGCTGCCTAGCATCTTGAATGGGCTACGACTAGGCCATGGTTTTGCCTGGATTTTGATTGTGGTCGGTGAAATGACCGGCGTACAACAAGGCTTAGGAGCCACCATCATGGACGGTCGAATGCTGTCGCGATCTGAGCTTGTGATTGCAGGCATGGTGGTGATTGGTGTGGCTGGGTTTGTAACTGACCGAGTACTTGTGATGCTTAATAACCGATTGCTTCAGTGGAGCCCGCAGCATCATGTCTGATAGCACAACAGGCAACAATAAAAGTCGCACGTTACCTGTGCTGAGCGTCAGCCATCTTGATAAAACTTTCAACATGGGTGAGCGAACTACCCAAGCTTTGCGCGAGGTGAACCTGAGCGTTAATAAAGGGGAATTTGTCTGCCTGATTGGCGCTTCGGGCTGTGGTAAATCGACCTTGCTGCGCATACTGGCGGGGTTTGAAACAGCGTCGTCAGGAACCGTCAACATGTACGGCATGCCCATTTCCGGCCCGGGCCCCGAGCGAGGCATGGTGTTTCAAGACTTTGCGCTTTTCCCTTGGCTCACAGTGCGCGATAACATTGCCTTCGGCCCGCACCAGCGGGCCTTGCCAAAAGCGAAATTGAACGAAATTTCTGATCATTACATGGATATGGTGGGCTTAACCAAGTTTGCAGACTTTTTCCCCGGTCAGTTATCCGGCGGTATGAAGCAGCGCGTCGCGATAGCGCGTGTATTAGCCAACGACTGTGAAGTCTTACTAATGGACGAACCATTCGGTGCGCTGGATGCCTTAACCCGCGAAAAGTTACAACAAGACTTACTCGAAATCTGGGAGCGCACTAAGCTAACGATCATTTTTGTAACCCATGCGGTTGAAGAAGCCGTGCTGCTTTCAGACCGCGTGGTCGTCATGACGGCTGGGCCGGGACGAATCGAAGAAGACGTAGCGTTGACGCTGACACGCCCGCGCAATATTGTGAGCGTTGAATTTAACCAGACTCGCGCCGACATTACACGGCTATTGTCTAGCCATGTTTCCTCAACGACAAAAGTGCAAGCTGTATGACGGCAATCTACAAAGGCATGAGCCGTGACGAGCTAAATGCGGCCTACAACAACAGCCTAGCTGTTACCAATAGCAGCGAACTGATGGCAGGCTTCGACGTATTAAGCGCAAAGACGCGTGCTATGCCCGCCGCACAAATTGGCTTGAGATACGGGCCTTTGGAACGTAACGTTATTGACTACTTTCCAGCAACCAACCCCGGGCCAGTGGTGGTGTTTATCCATGGTGGCTATTGGCAGGCTCGTGCTAAAGAAAATTTTAGTTTTCTAGCGAACGGCTTGTTAACACACGGTATCCATGTCGCCATGGTGGGCTATACCCTTGCGCCAGATGCAAGCCTTGCTCAAATTGTCGATGAAGTTCGCACCAGCATCCACTGGCTTTCTGCCCACGCTACTAACTTCGGCGGTGACTCTGAGCGCATGTTAATTTCGGGCTGGTCCGCGGGGGCTCATTTAACGGCGATGTGCATGGAGCACCCCGGTGTAATTGGTGGCTTAGCCATAAGCGGAATTTACGACCTCGAACCCATGCGCTTGTGCTATATCAATGACAAGCTGGCCTTGAACGAAGATGACGTGCGGTTGCTCAGCCCAATCAGGTTGCGGCCAAGCCCTAAGCCAATGGTGATTGCCTTTGGTGAGTCAGAACTGCCCGAGTTGCAAGCGCAATCTCAAGCCTTTTTTGCAGCGCGCCAGGCTGCTGGCCTACCCGGGCAGCTACTACCCATTGCCGGGCTGAACCACTTCACGATACTGCCTGAAATGGCCCGACCAGACGGTGTGTTGGCGCTGGCCTGCAAACAACTCAGTTTGCTCTAGAAAAAAAGTTATTTCTTCGCGCTGTTATACCAGTCAAGAATTTGTTCCCCGTTCCAGTGCAACACGCCGCTGTGCTTATTGATGTGCTGATACACTTTTTCAAGGTAGCCAATGCGAAACGGTTGGCCGCTAATGTAAGGGTGAATAGCAATCGACATAATTTTCGGGCGCTCTTGCGATTCAAGGTAATAGCGATCAAAGGTGTCGATGCATTTTTGTGTCCAATAGGCGGCCTCATGGTGCTGCACCATCATCATAGGGATGTCGTTGGTCTCAACCGT
>JAYWIG010000271.1:0-9025 GCA_043789035.1 Betaproteobacteria bacterium | reverse complement strand
TGAACAAATCGATCACGACACAATTGCCGCTCTCGCTGACGAAAAGATTAAGCCGTACAACCACATGTTAAGAGAGCAGCTCAAAGCAATGCAAAACGATGAGATCGCCCTGACCCAAACCGTGCGGTATGAGTTTAATTTGTTGTATAGCGTTATCAACGCAAAGTCATTGCAAAAAGCTTTGAGAGCCGATGTGGTTTCGTTAAATGATCAAATCGACCGCAGAAAGTTCGAGTGCAAACTTGTGCAAGATGATAAGAGCCTGAAGGCTTGGGCCAAGCACCAAATTGAAATGATGGACATAACGGGTGATTTTAGATGACAACACCGGCAACGACACCCATTAAATTTGCTCTCAACACGTTTTACTCAGGCCCGCAGGCGTGGTTTTTTCTTGCCGACGATCTTGGTTACTTTCGCGAAGAAGGCTTCGAAGTGAGTTTTGTTCAAGGCGATACCGCTGCAAATGTCGTACCTCGGCTCGCCGATGAGGCGCTTGGGTTTGATTGCGGCTATGGAGATGCGAATGCGCTTATTGAATGGGTTGGGCAACACGGAAGCGCATGCGCGCAAGTGGTTTATTGTTTACATAACGCATCGCCTTATACGATAGCGGTGCCCGCGACTAGTAGTGCACTGAGTATTGCGGATTTGAAGGGCAACGTAATAGCTTCTCACCCCAATGATGCAGCGTTGAAAATGTTGCCGGAGCTTGCCTTGAAATGTGGCTTTTCAGCAAATGAATTTTTGATCGAACTTTGTTCTGATCCACATCCATTGATGGTAAGTGATATGGTGAACGAAGCACGTTGGCCGGCCATGTTTGGTTTTGTCAATACCTTGCGGGCGGCCGCACTTGAAAAGAACATCGACCCAGATAGGCAGTTACGATTTTTTCAGTACCGCGACTTAGTTCCACAGTTGTATGGTGCAGGGTTTATGGTGGCTACAAAATTTGCCGAAAAGCACCCAGAGAAAATTAAGGGATTGGTGCGAGCGATTAATCGAGGGCTGCAAGCGTGTATCAACGATATTGACGGAGCTATCGAGGCAGTCGCGAAGCGGGATCCTAAAATTGATAAGGCGGCTAACCGCGCTCGATTAGTAGGTACTTTGGCGTTGGAAATGGCTCACCCAGAAGGCGCAACTCACGGCATTGGTTTTATGAATGAAACGAGAGTTCAAGAAAGCATCGATCTCATTGTTGATGCGAAAAAATATCCCCATAAACCCTTAGTTGCTCAAATTTTTTCTTCTGCGTATTTACCGCCGTTGGATCAAAGAGTGTTTTCTTTGGCACGCCCTTTGCAATAGATGACAGTAACAAACTTTGAAGCTTTCTAACCCAAATATTTGAATGGATTTTCAATGAACGCACCACGTTGGCTCTCCCGCGCATGTATCGTACTCAGTGTTTGCACTGTCATGGTGTCCGGTCATGCACAAGAATGGCCCAGAACGACGATTAAGTTTGTAGTTCCTTTTCCTCCGGGTGGTGCGAGCGATATTGTAGCTCGCCTCATTGCGCCAACCATGAGCGAAAAGCTCAAACAATCAGTGATCGTTGAAAATCGCCCCGGTGGCGGCACGGCGATTGGTGCGAAGGCGGTGATTACCTCAACCGATGGCCATACCTTCTTTATATCCAATAGCGCGCCTATCTCTATTGCGCCGCTGCTGTTCGATACTCCTCCCTACGACCCAATGAAAGATTTCTCGCACATTGGTATGGTGGGTGTTGTGCCGAACGCGTTCTTTGTTTCATCAACGATTCCTGTCGACAATATGGCGCAATACGTCACTTGGGTAAAAGCCCAAGGCAAGGCCGTGCCTTACGGCTCTGGCGGTGGTGGTTCGATTGGCCACATTGTGGGTGAGATGTTTAAAAACGAACTGGGCCTACAGATGGACCACGTCGCCTATAAGGGTTCAGCCCCGATGTTCCAAGATGTAATGGGTGGCCATATTTCTGTGGGTGTAAATACATTACCAGAAGTGTGGGAGCTAGCCAAAGCAGGGCGCTTGAAAGTGTTGGCAGTAACGAGTCCGGGGCGCGCAAAGATCGCTCCTAACGTACCGAGTGTCACCGAGTTAGGCTACGGCAAGCTGGTCGCTGAAAACTTCGTTGGCTTGTCTGGCCCAGCTTCGACTCCAGCGGCAGTAACAGCCCGGATGAATGCGGCTTTAAACGAAACCCTGAATGACCCAAGAGTAACGGCTAAGCTTGAAGAGCTTGGGTTTGGCATGAGCAAGCTTACACCAGCGGCGTTTACGAGTTATGTGCAGAAACAGGTGACAGACTTTAATCCGGTTGTAAAAGCGTCTGGGGCAAAGTTGAACTAGTTGATTTATTGATGTATGTTTACATACATCAACATAAAGGTGAGTAATGCATCGAACTCAAATTTACCTACAAAATGAACTGCACGAAACATTAAAGGCTAAGGCTTTAAGTGTTGGTATCAGCATGTCAATATGTTGATGCGATACGAAGTAAGAGCCGAAGTTTAATAGCGCAGGTTGGCGAGTGATCTTTGAAAAATTACTTATCGACACAGATGTCGTCATTGAGTTGCTCAAGAAATCCCCGAGGTTTGTTCAAACTTTTTTAGAGCTGAGCAACAAACACGACGATATTGCTTAGTCCAATCGTGGTTGCTGGAATTTACGCAGGTGCTTTCAAGCGAGAGTACAAGGGCATTGAAGCGTTTTTCAACTTGTGTGAATTCATTGATTTGAAAAGTGATTGTGGGCGTATTGCCGGTTTGTATGCCAATGAATTTGGAAAAGCGTTTCAAGGCGTTTCGTTAGAAGAATATTTTTTGGCTGCGTCTGCGCGTCTACTAGCCTGCCCTTTATGGACGCTCAATCGTAAGCATTTTCCGATGACTGATATCGAACTTTTCAAAGGATAAAAAAAGCCCCGGTCTCTTTACGAGCCGGGGCTTTTTGTACTTCTAAGCTCCTTACTGAGCAGGATAAATATCCACTCTGCGTGCCGCTTTGTCATCTGGGCTGCCTGCAGACATCTGCTGTGGCTTCACTAGGATGATGCGATCTTCAGGCACGCCGGCTTTTACAAGCATTTCGCGTGCTGCAAGAGCGCGGTTCTTTGCGAGTTCAGCATTTTTTGCAGGCTCGCCAGAAGCGTCGTGAAAGCCCGATAAACCAATCTTTGTGTTCGGGCCAGACTTTGAGTACTCAACCACTTTAGCGACAAGTGCTGCTGCATCGGCTGGTAAATCGGCCTTGCCAGAATCAAAGTACATGCTGACTGATTCAGGGTATGAACCACCTTTGAGTGTTTCAGGCGCCTTATCAACTTCAACAATGGCCTTAGTTGCCACATTCACTGGTGCAACGGCAGCGGCAGGCGCTGCGACTACAGCTGCCGCGACGGCCGCTGCCGGTGCGGTAACTGCCATCGGTGCGGCATTAGGTACTGCCGCACCTGGCTTAGCGCCACCGTGGAACGCAGCAACAACGGGTACTAACAAAATCGCAACGATGTTGATGATCTTGATCAATGGGTTAACCGCTGGGCCAGCCGTATCTTTGTACGGGTCGCCAACAGTATCGCCAGTAACAGCCGCTTTATGAGCGTCGCTACCTTTGCCGCCATGGTTGCCTTCTTCGATGTACTTCTTGGCATTATCCCAAGCACCACCGCCGGTACACATTGAGATGGCAACGAACAAGCCAGTCACAATCGTACCCATCATTAAACCTGCTAACGCTGCTGGTCCTAAGAACACAGCGACCAGGATTGGAATAACGATTGGCAAGAGCGAAGGAATAATCATTTCCTTGATTGCAGCATCAGTTAGCAAACCGACTGCTCGCGAATAGTCAGGCTTGCCTGTACCGTCCATGATGCCTTTGATCTCGCGGAACTGGCGGCGAACTTCTTCAACCACAGCACCGGCAGAGCGACCAACCGCTTCCATCGCCATCGCAGCGAAGAGGAACGGAATCAAGCCACCAATGAATAAACCAACAATCACCATATGGTTCGAAAGATCAAACACAGTGGAGATGCCGTACTCTTCAAGCGCATGGGTGTAGTCCGCAAACAATACCAACGACGCCAAGCCAGCTGAGCCAATGGCATAGCCCTTGGTAACTGCTTTGGTAGTGTTACCTACAGCATCTAGAGGATCGGTTACGTTACGTACTGATGCTGGCAAGTGAGCCATTTCAGCGATACCACCGGCGTTATCTGTAATTGGGCCGTAAGCGTCGAGTGCAACAACAATACCTGCCATCGACAACATAGCGGTTGCCGCTACCGCGATACCGTAAATGCCGCCGAGCCAGAACGAGGAAATGATCGCAGCGCACACCAAAAGTACAGGGTAGGCCGTTGATTTCATCGATACTGCAATACCCGCAATGATGTTGGTTGCGTGACCAGTGGTCGACGCTTGTGCAACGTACTTTACGGGATGGTATTGCGTACCAGTGTAGTACTCAGTTACCCAAACAATAGCGCCAGTCAGCACGAGACCAACCAAGCAGCACAACCACAAATTCATGGTGGAAGTACCTGACGGTTTTAAGTCAACACCAGCGAAAATCCAGTTAGTAATCGGGTAAGCCGCGATAACCGCTAACACGCCAGCAACCGCTAAACCTTTGTACAAGGCAGGCATCACATTGGTTGTACCAGGGGCGGCTTTAACAAACATGCAACCGATAATCGATGCAATGATTGAAACGCCACCGAGTGCCAATGGGTACATAACCGCTTGAACCGCAGCACCCTTGACCACTAATGCACCGAGAAGCATGGTTGCAATGAGCGTAACAGCGTAGGTCTCGAACAAGTCAGCTGCCATACCAGCGCAATCGCCAACGTTATCACCAACGTTATCAGCAATCACTGCAGGGTTACGTGGGTCGTCTTCAGGAATGCCAGCTTCAACTTTACCCACAAGGTCAGCACCAACGTCCGCACCCTTGGTGAAGATGCCGCCGCCCAAACGAGCAAAAATCGAAATCAATGAAGAACCGAAAGCCAAACCAATTAAAGGCTTGATGACAGTATGCAGTTCAACTGTTTTGCCAAGGCCATGTGGTGCGGAGCCTATCAAAACATAGTAGTAACCAGCAACGCCCAAAAGGCCTAAACCAACCACCAACATGCCGGTGATTGCGCCACCGCGAAACGCAACCGCTAGCGCTTCGTTAATGCCTTTGGTTGCTGCCTGCGTAGTGCGAACGTTTGCACGTACAGACACGTTCATACCGATGTAACCAGCTAATCCAGAAAGAATAGCGCCGATTGCAAAGCCGATCGCTGTTGGCCAGCCTAAGCCAGGCACAAAACCAACGATGAAAAATAAAATGACGCCGACGATGGAGATCGCTTTGTACTGTTTATTTAAGTAGGCTTGAGCGCCTTGTTGAATAGCAGCAGCAATTTCTTGCATGCGAGCATTTCCTGGGTCTAGCCCCAGGATCCACTTGCTCGATATAAAGCCATAGGCCACGGCAATCACGCCACAGACTAAGGCTAGCCAGAGCGCTGGCCCTGTTGCCCCTTCTAATCCAGTCATATTTCCATCCTCCTCATAGGTTTAAAAGACTCTTAAATAACTACTTAACTAACTTATATTCTTCTCAGGAGTTTGAGTTTTTTTGTTGCAGCGTTGCGTCAACATAGCGCATTGCACAATGTTGACGTCTATTTTTGACTCGGTAGGAACCGGATATTGACTTACAGACTTCTGCTCTAAACCACCAGCTTAAATCACCCACAGCCAACTACTTAAAACACTGCAACTCTGTAAACGACAACTCCTGGTGATTTTTTACTACTGCAGCGCTGCGAAAGCGCGGCTCTTTATTTCTTCAACAAGGCCGAGGCCTGAAATTTTCTTGTAATGTGGTGCACCCGCAGAACCATTCTTGGCCCATTCGCTGTAATAGCCTATGAGCTGCTCCGTTTGTGTGTGATACACATCTAAACGCTTTGCAACTGTTTCTTCTTTGTCATCATCGCGCTGAATGAGTGCTTCGCCTGTCGCGTCATCAACACCGGCCACTTTTGGAGGGTTGAATTTCACGTGATAGCTGCGGCCACTCGCCATATGTACTCGACGGCCACTCATTCGCTCAATGATCTCAGAGTCAGGAACATCGATTTCGAGAACAAAATCAATCGAAACACCCGCATCCTTCATCGCCTCGGCTTGCGGAATCGTACGTGGAAATCCGTCGAATAAATATCCGTTTTGACAGTCAGCTTGTTGCAAGCGATCTTTCACTAGACCAATGATGATGTCGTCTGATACGAGTGCGCCACTATCCATGACTTTTTTTGCTGCTATGCCTAAGGGGGTTCCAGCTTTTACAGCGGCTCTCAGCATGTCGCCAGTAGAAATTTGCGGAATGCCAAATTTCTCTTTAATAAAAGTGGCTTGTGTGCCTTTGCCAGCCCCTGGGGCCCCAAGAAGAATCAGTCTCATTAGCGAATTATCGAGTTGTAATTATAGAAAAATTTATATAAGCGAATTAGATCTGCGAGCTATGAATGTAACAGTTTGTCGCAAAACGGCCTAACCCGGAAGGTACCTGCAAAGCGACAAACGGTCAATCGAAACGTTGTCGGTTTAGCCATTCTTGTCGTGCAGCAAGCAGATCTTCTGGCGTGTCTACACCCGCAGGCGAGGCGCCTTGCGCAATGCTGACTTTTATTTTGTAGCCATTCCATAAGGCTCTTAATTGTTCAAGCATTTCAAGTTGCTCGATTGGCGCTGGCGGTAGAAGTGCAAATTTCTTTAAAAATCCTACCCGGTAGGCGTAAATTCCCATATGCCGGAGCACGGGCAATGCAATTTTGCCGCTGTTATCGCGGTCGAAGGGAATGCAGGCTCTTGAAAAGTAAAGGGCGTTCTGGGCAACGTCGCATACGACCTTGACGATATTTGGGTTGCTTAGTTCATGCGGTAATGAAATTGGATGTGCTGCCGTGCTCATGGCCGCACTTTTGTCAGTTTCGAGTAAGTTTGCCACCGCGTTGATCAGGTCAGGTTCGATAAATGGTTCGTCACCCTGAACATTAACAATAATATCGTCGTCTTGTAATCCAAGTAGTTGTGCTGCTTCAGCAAGCCTATCGGTGCCTGAGGTGTGATCTTCCCGAGTAAGTACGCAGCCTACGTTAGCGCTTGCGCAGGCGCTTGCTATCCGTGGGTTATCGGCCGCTACGACAATGCTAACCGCTCGACTTTTCGCAACCTGCTGGGCAACGCGAACAATCATCGGTGCGCCGCCAATGTCGGCTAGGGGTTTATTGGGTAATCTAGTTGATGCTAGTCGCGCGGGGATCAGAACATGAAAGCCTTGTGGCATGTTGGCTACCGATTCGAGTTGAAATTTACTGGCTAACTTTGCGAGCTTTTTCAACAATCAGCACCGGGATCGAATCGCGAATCGGAAAGGCAAGTTCATCATGCTCACAAATAAGCTCTTGCGCCCCTCTATCATGCTTTAGGCCACCTTTGCACAGTGGGCAGACGAGTACATCGAGAAGTTTTGGGTCCATGCTTGCTCTATCCTTAATCTATATATTGAATGTTACTCGTCGATAAATTGAATCGATACAAGACTCATTAACTTCAGCCTGTCCAACCGCCACCCAGCAGTTTTTTACGTCGATTTCAGTTGACTGGAGAAGCTCAAGGTATTTTACGGCGTCCTTTTCAGTCATCACCACAACATCAGCGAGCAATTGTTTAAAAAGGCCGAAGTTAATCAGCGCATGATCCCCAGGCGAATGTAATTTCCCTGTTAGGCCGTATTCTCGGAGGGTGGCTACAAATTTTTTTGGGTTAGATATTCCGGCGATCGCATGGAGCTTTTTATTGAAAATTCGACTCGCGAACTGATGTTCATCGAAGAGCAATTTAGTGTCTTTGCTTGCATATTGTTCTAATGTACAAAAACCGGCAAGTTGCCAATGGCTTGTACTAAGATCTGTTCGTTCCAAATCGATGTACTGGTTGATTCTTGTGTAAAGTTTTTCGGGAGCGAAGACAATGTCAACGGTTGCTAGCCTAGCCAACGGTTCTCTAAGTGGGCCTGCAGGAAGCAATCTTTCATTGCCAGCAAATCGTTCATCAAACACGATAATTTCGATGTCACGTCGAAGGGCTTCATGTTGAAGCCCGTCATCGCTTAGCACCACGTCGAGCTCATTGGCTTGGCAAAGCATCGCTAGCGCACTCGCTCTATCTTTACCAACTGCGACTGGTGAACCTGTTTTTTTTAAGATCAGTAACGGTTCGTCCCCTACCTGAGCGGCCGTCGAGTTGTGATCAATAATTTGCGCAGCGTTATAGGCGGCACTTCCGTAGCCTGAAGCGATGTAACCCACTCGTAAGCTGCGTTTGGTCAGAGCCATACCTATTGCTATAACCAGAGGCGTTTTTCCAGCGCCGCCAGCGATAATATTGCCGATGACTACTACGGGTGGACGGCCATTAGATAGCGCAGATCGCTTGGTATGTGCCTGGCGCATTGATTTTTTTACAATAAATGAGCGCGAGAAAAGTCCAACAACGCGCAGGAATAAGCTCAAAATCTGGGTCGAAAAAGCCCTATCATCCTTACCAAACCAAACAGAGATGATCGAATTCTCAAACCTGCCGCGCATATTCAAGGCTTACTTGCCGCCAGATTTAGCGGAGAAAGTTACCTTGCCTAAGCCAGCTTGCTTTGCAGCTTCAAGAACATTCATCACTGCCTGATGGCTTGCGCCCGCATCAGCTTGAATAATTAAAATTGGATCGTTCATGGTGCGCGCCAGCCGTTTTAGCGTTTCGCTAAAGGCATTTGGATTACTTAAGGTGATGATCTCGCCATCAATGGCATAGCGGCCGTCCGCTGATACAACGACTGTGACTTCCTTTGGCCGTTCAGCGAGCTTGTCAGCATTCGCAGTTGGAAGATTAACTTGAAGTTCGGTGAATTTGGTATAGGTTGTTGAAACCATCAAAAAGATCAAAATTACCAACAGCAC
>JAYWIG010000270.1:0-9036 GCA_043789035.1 Betaproteobacteria bacterium | reverse complement strand
GGCGGCCTCAACGATTCGGCGCGATGTCTCGGGTTTTGACATAACGCAGTTGTTTGATGCGACAACTTTCAGAAGACCGCTAGCAAACCAACCAGAAGGCTCGCGAGTTGTGTCAGCGACTTCGATTAGTTATCCCATCACAAGCCCAGGTTGGTTTATTCGACCTAAACTATCTTTGCATATGGCAGACTATCAGCTCGATAAAACAGTATGGGATCAGGGCTTGGGTAATGGCCTTACTGCCATTCCTACCCATTTATCACGAGTCGTACCCACCTTCTCACTCGATAGCGGCTTAATTTTCGAGCGAGATACAAATATTTTCAAGCGCGATATCCGTCAAACATTAGAGCCTCGAGTTTTTTATGTTCGCACACCCTATCGGAACCAAACATTATTCCCTGTGTTCGACACAGCCAATGCAGATTTCAACTTTTCGCAGCTATTTGCAGAAAACACTTTTATCGGTAACGATAGAATCGCTAATGCTAATCAGCTTACTGCTGCGGTCGTTACCCGGCTGATCAACCCCACAGTAGGGTCCGAATTCTTACGGTTCGCATTTGGGCAACGTTTTTATTTTGAAGATCAGAAGGTATTGATTCCTGGCGCCACCGCGCGAACTGATGCGCGTTCAGATATTCTTTTGGCGGCTGGAGGTGAAATTACCAAAGGGCTTACTTTTGACGCTGGCATGCAATACAAGCTGGACAGTGGCTCTGTGCCTCGATTTAGTTTCTTGAGCAGGTACTTGCCACGAGATAACCATATTTTTAACCTTGCGCTTCGATATCAAAAAGAGGAGCTCGGGCAAATTGATACCTCGTGGCAATGGCCAATCACGAATAAAATATCGGCGTTAGGTCGCTTGAATTACACTTTCATCGGCAAAAAAGATGTTGGTGGCGTCTTAGTCGATGCAAGAGGTTTAGTTGAAAGCGTCGCTGGGTTTGAATTTAAAGAATGTTGTTGGTTAGCCAGAGTAGTTTTTCAGCGTTTTACAACTGCGCAGAATAGGCAAACCTCGGCGTTTTTCCTACAACTTGAATTGAACGGATTAGGCAAAGTGGGGTCTGACCCTTTTGAGGTCTTACGACGCAATATTCCTGGGTATCGCTTACCATCGGACCGGCAGACATTGCCATCGAATTATTTTGGGTATGAATGATGTATAGAGTGAAGTTTTTTGGTTTAAGCCTTTTGCTTATGGCGACGGCGGGTACCGGCATCGTGGAGGCCCAAACCAGCCCGACCCTTGATCGAGTCATTGCGGTGGTAAATTCTGAGGCCATTACAAGTAGAGAATTAGCGCTTAGGGTTGCCGTGGTTTCGCGTCAATTGCGTAAGCAGAATGTGGAATTGCCACCGGCAGATATTCTTGAGAAGCAAGTGCTTGACCGTTTGATTAGCAACTCGGCGCAAATGCAGCTCGCCAAAAATCTAGGTATAGGGTTAGATGAGGCTTCTCTTGATAGAGCCGTCGCAGGTGTGGCTGATCAAAATCGACTTTCAGTCGCCTCGCTCAAAGATAGGGTTGAGCGAGATGGAATTACTTGGTCACAGTTTCGCGAAGATATTCGGCAAGAGATCGTCAGTAGTCGATTAAGAGAGCGTGAAGTTGATACGAGGGTTTTTGTTTCTGAATCTGATGTTGATGCGTTTATGCTCGAACAAGAAGGTGCAGATCTTTCCCAAAAAGAATACAACGTTGCACAAATTTTACTAAAACTTCCGGTGGGCGCGACCCCGGAACAGATCACTGCTCAGCGTTTGCGCGGCGAAGAGATACTAAAGCAGGCAGCCAGAGGCGTGGACTTTAATCGCTTAGCGGTATCGTTTTCTGACGGCCCCGAGGCGGCGACAGGTGGGGTTATGGGGTGGCGTAGCGCCGATCGCATTCCCCAGGTTTTTCTTGATGAGTTGTCGACTATGCGTCCTGGCGAAGTGAGTAAACTAGTTAGAAGCCCAAATGGCTTTCACGTACTTCGTTTGCTCGATAGGCGTGGCGCACAGCTTGCAGCAAATGGGCCGCCAGTACAGCAAACCAAGGTTCGTCATATTTTGTTGCGTGTGAGTGATGTCGCTCCAGAAGCAGAAGTACTTCGACGATTGACTGAAATTAAGCTGCGTACCCAAGCAGGCAGCGCCGATTTCGCTGATATGGCCAAGCAATACTCTGTAGATCCAAGCTCGTCCAAGGGCGGGGATCTAGGTTGGATTTACCCTGGTGATACTGTGCCTGAGTTCGAGAAGGTGATGAACCAACTGAAACTTAATGAGGTTAGCGAACCTACGCGAACACAGTTTGGTTTTCACTTGCTGCAAGTGCTTGAGCGCCGAACTGATGAAGCTTCGCCAGAACGCCGCCGTTCCATTGCCAGGCAAGCGCTGCGCGAGCAGCGAGGCGAAGAAGCCTATATCGATTGGCTACGTCAGCTTAGAGACAAGACTTTTGTTGAGTTCAAACCACTTGATGATTAAGTTTTCATAGTGGCGCATATTGCGCGTAAGCGCTTTGGTCAACATTTCTTGAATGATGACCATGTCATCCGAAGCATCGTCAAAGCAATTTCTCCAAAGAATGGTGAGCATTTAGTTGAAATTGGCCCAGGGCAAGCCGCTCTGACAGGTGCGATACTTGAACACATCAGCCATATTGATGCTATAGAGCTTGATCGAGATTTGGTGGATTGGCTTCGAAAGAAGTTTTCACCTGAAAGATTGACTATTCATGAAGGCGATGTACTGGCTTTTGACTTTCGAACGCTCGTTAGCGCCGATGAAAATATGGCACCTAGGCAATTGCGGTTAATCGGTAACTTGCCCTACAACATTTCGACGCCTTTGATGGTGAAGCTAATTGCTTATCGAGAGCTATTGGTAGATCAACACTACATGCTGCAAAAGGAAGTGGTTGAGCGCATTTGTGCAACTCACGATACTGCCGCGTATGGTCGCTTAACCGTGCTGCTCCAAGCCTTCTTTGATACTGAGTACCTGTTCGATGTAGGGCCAGAGAGTTTCGATCCGCCACCCAAGGTTGATAGCGCCATTATTCGATTGACTCCGGCGGCCAAGCCCGCATCGGTTGCGGTGTCAACGTTAGAAGGCATGCTGGGTGCTGCATTCGGGCAACGGCGAAAAATGATTCGAAAGACTTTGATGCCTTGGTTAGCAGCTCAAGGTTTAGATGTAGCGGAAAGTGCTGCAAAAGAGCTCGATGGCATGATGCGCCCAGAGAATATTCCCGTGGTGGTTTACTTGCAATTAGCTACTGAACTTGAAGCTGCGCGGGCGGCTGCGAGACAATGTGCTTAGCTTATTGCCTGCTCTACTGCTCGACATGGATTTGCTTTAACCACCGTCGTTTTTGCTCATAATCAGGGAAAAGCTCGCCCACTGTACGCCAAAATTCTGGCCCATGGTTTAGCTCTTTTAGATGCGCTAATTCATGAGCGACGACATAGTCAATGATGTCGAGTGGGAATTGCACTAATCGCCAATTCAGTCGTATGCTGCCGTCATGAGCGCAACTACCCCAACGTGTTCTTGCCGATGACAATGCCCATCTAGTTGGTGCCGAACCTAATTTCTGGCTGTAGAGTGGAATACGTTCGGCAAAAATAATTTTCGCTCGTGATTGCAACCAAGACTCAACTCGATTCTTTATCTGCTCATTGTTTGCCTGCGCCGGTAAAGCAATACGCAGAAGGTTGTCGTCGAACAACGCTCCGGCCTTCGTAACATCGGAGGAGTTGTCTAAACGAACTGTAATTTCTGTGCCAAGGTAGCGCACTCTAGCGCCATCGCCCCAATCAACGCGTAAACCATCGCGTTTTTTTGTGAACTCTTGCCATTCGAATGTTTTTCGAGTGATCCAGTCTTCTCGCTCAGCGATAGATTCTTCAATTTGCGTAACCGTTACCCACTTTGGGGCGACCACTGAGAGGCCTGCATCATTGATGACAAAGCCAATTGTTCGCCTTTTTGACGAACGTTTTAAGGAGTATTGAACTTGCAGAGTTTTTAGTTGCAAAGTTCGAATTTTGATGAGAGAAGGCTTCTTTTCTAACGTTTGCTGTGTTTGTACGAATGGAATTTGCTGACCAGGTAAAAACGGACGCTGTAAAGCGTTGCTTACCCGCCCACCAACGCTGTGCAAAATCTGGCTAACTGTATCGAACAACGAGAGTTGCATGGTTTTAACGATAATCCTCGGGAGAAATGCGGCGCATCTCTGCCTCAATCCAGGTTTGTACTTCGTTCATTAGTTCCATAGGCTCGCGCCCTTTGGCAGAAATTGGAGGACCAAACGAAACTGTAATAACTCCGGGTTTTTTCGTGAATGGCCTTTTAGGCCAAAGGCGCCCGGAATTGACTGCAATAGGCACAATCTCGGCACCTGCCCGCACTGCCAACCGAGTGCCACCGGTTTTGTATTTCCCAAGTTTACCCGAAGGAAATCTCGTTCCTTCGGGAAACATAATCACGCTTCGGTTTTGCGCAAGTTTTTCCGTGCCTTGGCGAATAATATTTTCGAACGAATCGACACCTTTGGAGCGGTCAATATGAATCATGTTGAGCAGGCCTATGCCCCAACCAAAAAAAGGCACGAAAAGAATTTCTCTTTTAAAGACGTAGCAGAGCTCTCTATTGACCATGGTTGGATAGTAGAAAGTTTCCCAACTCGATTGATGCTTCGATAGGAACACGACTGAATGTGCGGGAATATTTTCTTTGCCAATCACATTAGGTTTGATGCCTAAAATCCAACGACTAAAAAACATGCATATATTTAGCCATCGCATGGTGAATTTATAGCGCCACTTCAAAGGCAGTGGAGCAAATACTAAACAAACCATTGCCCACGGAATAACCGTAACGATTTGAGCGCAAGTAAATAGGACGGAGCGAATAAAGTTCATGTCGCCTTTTTAGAGAGCACGTGCTCTACTAGCGTTGAAAGATTTTCATACATTTCGACGGGTAGTTTCTTCTTGAGCGCCTCTCGATTGCCTAGCCTTTGACCGGTAAGTACGATGAAGGGTTTTACGCCAGCACCTTGTGCAGCAATAACATCACGTTCATTATCCCCCACCATAAAAGCTTCGTCGGCACTGATTTTGAAGCGGTTCAAAATATCGAGCACCATGCCTGATTTGGGTTTTCTGCACTCGCAATTGGCCGAGGGGTGATGTGGGCAGAAAAATATTGCATCGATACGGCCGCCAACCTCCTCGACAGCTTGGTGCATTTTTCTATGCATGGCATTTAGTTCGCCCACATCAAACAGGCCGCGGGCGATAGCGCTTTGGTTAGTCGCGAGGGCGACTTTGATACCCGCTTTTGTGAGCCTTGCGATAGCATCGATGCTGCCAGGAATAGGGCGCCACTCTTCAACGCTTTTGACGTAAGCCGTGCTTGGCTTGTTAATGACTCCGTCGCGATCAAGTATGGCGAGTTTGTACATTGCTTGCTTTCGTAATAGTTAAGTAGCAAGCATTGAAATATCTGCAACCTGATTCATCATACGGTGCAATTTGGACAGCAACGCTAAGCGATTATTTCGAACGTCCAAGTTTTCATCCATCACCATCACTCCAGAAAAAAAAGCATCGACCGCATCTCTTGTTGTCGCGACGGTTTGTAGTGCACGGGTGTAGTTTGCCTTGGCCATCGCGTCAACCACTTTTGGCTCCAAGCTATCGATCAGAGCTGCCAGTTGTTTCTCCGCTCCATCTGCTAATAACATTGGGTTAATCGTTTGCGTTGCTTGTGCATCTGCTTTCTTCAGCAAGTTGCTAATGCGCTTATTCGCAGCGGCAAGGCTAGCAGCTTGGGGTAGTTCTGCAAATGCTTTTACTGCAGCAAGTTTTTGAGGTATTTCAGTAAGCACTTCTGGCGCGAGCGCCATCACAGCGGCAACTTCTTGGCTACTTGCGCCCCTATCTTTTAAGAAGGTTGAAAGTCGATCTTGAATGAAGGTTTTCAGTTCGCATTGCGCTGCCTGATTAAAACCAGCGATACCTTGGAATGCACTAAAACCCGCGTTCAGCAATGTGTTTAATGGCAAGTTCAGAGATTTTTCTAGCAGTAATCGAATAATGCCAAGTGCATGACGGCGCAGAGCGAAAGGGTCTTTGTCGCCAGTTGGAAGGGCACCTATGCCAAACATGCCGCATAGGGTTTCCAGCTTGTCAGCTAACGCTAATGTAATTCCCGTTGGTGTTGCGGGCAACTCATCACCGGCGAACTTAGGTAAGTATTGCTCCGTGAGCGCTGCGCATACTTCATCTGCTTCGTTATCGTTGCGAGCATAGTAAGAACCCATCAAGCCTTGCAGCTCAGGGAATTCCCCCACCATGCCAGTGATTAAATCAGTTTTTGCGAGTGCTGCGGCGCGTTGCACATTGGGTATTGAAACATTCAACTCACCGTTCAGTGCGTGGATTGCGTTAGCCAAGTTCGTGGCAATGTTGCCAACACGCTCGCTTCGTTGAGCTTGGGTGCCGAGCTTGGCGTGATAAACCACGTTTGCTAACGCTGGGATGCGCGAGGCTAAGCTTGCTTTTTTATCCTGCTCGAAGAAAAACCTTGCGTCACTTAAACGAGGCCGTACGACTCGCTCGTTGCCGTCGATAATAAGAGAAGGGTCCGCCACCGTCATATTCGAGACGAGTAAGAACTTTGACAGTAACTTGCCTTTCTCATCGAACAACGGGAAGTACTTCTGATTCGTTCGCATCGAGAGAATCAAACACTCCTGCGGAACGGAAAGAAACGTTTCTTCAAATTGCCCCACATAGACGGCAGGCCATTCGACCAGCGCATTTACCTCGTCCATAAGTGTGGGCACAGCAGGTGAGTTGCCAAGCGATGCACGTAGCGCTTCGGCGTTAGCCTGCAATGAATCGCTGATCATAGCGCGCCGCTCTGTTAGCGACGCAATTACATGGCCTTCATTTCTGAGCGCCAATTCATAATCATTGCCGTGAGCCAATGTAATGTCCTTGGCACCTTGAAAACGATGGCCGTGGGTTAAACGGTCAGAATTTAAACCTAACACCTTGGCCGGTATTACCTCGGAGCCTAACATTGCCACCAAACCATGCGCTGGTCGAACAAAGCTAACGTTGCTACCGTCTGCTAATTGGTACTGCATGACTTTGGGAATCGGTAGATTGGTGAGCGTAGTCGAAATAATGTCCGATAGTGCAGCCTCTAAGCTGGCACCACGAACTAAGGATTTAAAATAGAAGCAGTCTTGTTTACCGTCGTTAGCCTGAGTAAGCTCGATGACCTTGGCGCCTTGTTTCTCGGCCCACTTGACGAGCGCCATTGATGGCTTGCCCTCAGTATCGAGACCAACTTTAGTCGATGGCCCTTTGACTTCAACTTCTTTGTCTTTGCCTTGAGTGAGTACCCTTTGTACTCTTACGCTTAAGCGCCGTGGCGTTGCAAAACTAGTGAACGAAGCAGACGCATCTTTATTAATGTCGAGAAGACCAGCTTGCTGCAAACCTTTAGCAATTCCCTCCGAGAACGCGGCCGAGAGTTTTGCAAGAGCTTTTGGGGGCAGCTCTTCGGTAAAAAGCTCAATCAATAATGGCTGGGCAGAAGAAGTAGACATCATGATTGCTTCAACATTGGCTTTAACATTGGAAAAGCGAGTTTCTCACGAGAGTTGTAGTAAGCCTGGGCGATAGCTCTCGAAAGAGTGCGCACACGGCCAATGTATGCAGCACGTTCAGTCACAGAAATTGCGCCTCGTGCGTCGAGCAAATTAAAAGTATGCGAGCATTTCATGACCATCTCATAGGCAGGCAAGGCTAGCTCGGCTTCCATGAGTCGCTTCGCTTCGCCCTCATATTCGGTGAAGTGGCGAAACAACATGTCGGTGTTGGCGTACTCGAAGTTGTAGGTCGATTGCTCAACTTCGTTTTGATGGAATACGTCACGGTAACTTACGCCTTCGGTCCATACCAAGTCATATACACTCTGAACGCCCTGTAAATACATAGCTAGGCGCTCAAGACCGTAAGTTATTTCACCCGTAATCGGTTGGCATTTGAGCGAACCGACTTCTTGGAAATAAGTGAATTGGGTGGCTTCCATACCGTTTAGCCAAACTTCCCAGCCCAAGCCCCAAGCACCTAGGGTAGGCGATTCCCAATCATCTTCTACGAAACGAACGTCATAGGCTTTTGTATCGATGCCGACGGCTTCTAGAGAGCCAATGTACAAATCGAGAATATTTGGTGGCGACGGTTTTAGAACTACTTGGTATTGATAATAATGCTGCAAACGGTTAGGGTTTTCGCCGTACCGGCCATCTTTAGGGCGGCGCGAAGGCTGCACATAGGCTGCTTTCCAAGGCTCCGGGCCAATAGCGCGAAGAAATGTAGCGGTGTGAAACGTACCAGCACCCACTTCCATATCGTAAGGTTGAAGTAGGGCGCAGCCTTGCTTGTCCCAATAGTCCTGCAGGCGCAGTATCAATTGCTGAAATGTAATCATGAGATGATTTTACCGTTAGCGCTTTTTGGTACGCTTCAGTAGCCATGTATTTGCGAGTGCAACCAATGCTATAGCCAGTGCTAGTAAAAAGACAGGTAAATTACCAGTTTGTACGTAAACAGTTTTGCCGGTAGTTCCTACGACTTTCGTAGTGAGCGTTTGGAGTTGGAATGTGGGCAATTGCGCCACTATTGATCCATCGATGTCGATATGCGCTGTGGTGCCGGTGTTGGTGGAACGAAGCATAGGCCTTGCTGTTTCGATAGAACGCATTCGGGCAATCTGTAAGTGTTGGTAGAGCGCATGACTATCGCCAAACCAGGCTAAGTTACTTGTATTGATCAATATCGTGGCACCGTTGTTCACGGCTTCGATAATTTCCTCGCCGAATAAGTCTTCGTAGCAAATATTGAAGGCGACTTTCTCTTGGCCGACAACTAATGCGGGTTGATCGATATGCCCTCGGTCAAAGTTTCCCAGCGGTAGCTTCATCATTTGTACAAACCAGTCGAACCCGAA
>JAYWIG010000269.1:0-2557 GCA_043789035.1 Betaproteobacteria bacterium | reverse complement strand
CCAAGCTTTTTTCCTAACTTGATAGACCCTTTATCAAAGGTTAACAGTTGGCTGGCCGAGCCGCGAAATGCGAGATGCACGGCATCGGCAAAGTCCATCCCATCCCCATACTAAACCAATGCCTGTTTTAGCTCAGAAACGTGTTCAGGCGTAAGGTTAGGTAAGCTAAGTAGCAATTTAAGCCATGCTAGACTAAGGTCCAATGCTGCTCACGCTAAAAAAGTTGGGTGGCAGGGAGATTACCAAATCGCCACGCAGGACATTGCTGCGAAAGCTGAATCGACCGCAATTCTTATTGAGCAGCAGTTTTTTGATCACCCGCCCTTGACAGTGAATTACAAGGGGACGTTATAGGAGGCGTACCTCTCTTTACAGGCCAGGAGAGTCTCAAGACATCCGGGCTCGAGATGTCGCTTGAAACTTTACAAAGCTGGCGTAATAAATAGTCCGATTCACTTGTGCATTAGTCCGATCAGACTAACCATCTCAATCCGACAGCTCGATTTTTCTTAACATTTGACCATTACCATATATTATCGAAAAGGAAATATCATGAAGTTCGCATCATATTTGGTATCTGGTTTATTGATCTTGAGTGCAACGTACAGCAACGCTGCTATTGTTTTGGTTTCAGATCTCGGTAGTTCGTTTGATCTGCAGTACGATGACGCTTCAGTAGGCTTGTTCGGGAATCCTACACTATCTAATAATGTCGTGTCGTTTACTCCAAATGCTTTCGTGGCAAGTGTAGCTGGACAAAATCAATCCGTTATTAAAAGCAGCACGGTTAACTTTCAGCTTGTGGCAAAAAAAGATCAGGACTTTGCAAACTTTGCGCTTTTAGAAAGAGGTGATTTCTTTCTCGAAGGCGCAAACTCTCGTGTGAGGGCGCAAGGGCAGATGCGAGTTTTCAACGTCTCCAACCCTATATCGTCGGAAGTCACTTCAAGCATCATATCGAGTGCAACAAATGGGACGGCACCGGGAACTTTATTAACGGCCCTGCCATTCTCTTACAATAACGGCGTTACCTATGACTGGGCAGGAGTAGCGAACGTGGCTGCAACCCAAGAGTTGTCGAGCGCACAAATTGTGAATATAACGGTCGAGAATATTCTTAGAGCGAGCACGGGTGCACAACTTTCATCAGAAATGTTCCCCCCAGAAGCGTTTATCGAAAAAAAGTTCACTGGCCCGCCGGTATCTCTTTTCGTCACCCCAGTACCTGAGCCTTCTGAGTGGATTATGTTGCTTTGCGGTTTGTCTATAATCGGGTTGATAGTGCGCCGCAGGCGTGATCGGCAATAGAAAAATTGTGGTCGCTGGAAAAGCCGTGATTTTTGTTGGCTGGTCCTTGTTATTCCAAAACGTCAGCTTCAAGGCCAACTCACACCACAGTAGGAATTAAAACTTTGGGGTTGGAAACACTGTTTTGATTTTTCTAACAGAAAATACGGACAACGAAAAGCGTAGGTGATTTCTGAACTGGGTTGTGATACTTGCTTTTTTTCCAAATTTATTCCGGCCAACGAAAGTAGCTAAGACTTTTGTTTTTTTAAGGTTTGATAATTTTTATCGCGCAAACGCAAGAAGAGTATACCTCTAGTCCCACATCAAGCATCTAAGAAGGCTGACCACATCTGCCACGGTATTTGTGTGACTCTACAGTACCCTAGAGTTGGTAGATAGATAGGTTTTTCCATCCATAGTTAATGAGCAGAGTCATATGTCAAAGCGACCAATTCGCTTGGCAGAGTTTGTAGACTATCCTGTTTGGTCGAAGGCCAGTACCTACTATTACTAAAATTCTCTAATGCAAAACTTTGTTATAGCGCTAAAGGCTTTCTTTCCAACAGTAGCCAAACACAGGCGATATTTATTGAGCTTGTGCATCGTTGCTTTGGTCACGCAAGCGAGTGACGTTCTTGCACAGAAGTTAATTGCTAGAGTCGATGCAAAGAGCGGGTTGCCGGAGGTACTCATCGGTGGAGTACCCGTAATTAAAATGAACTGGGTGTTTTGGGGCAGCAAGTGGGATTGGGCTGGGCTTGACACTAGCGTTGTCCTTCAAGAGCCTCTCAATTTCACGCTTACTGGGCGTTCGCCAAAGTTGGGGCTGGATGTCACCGGAACTACATCGAGTGCTACGTCTGGCAAGATTTCCATCAACTTGGCTTTCAATGCACGACAAGCTAAAGAAGATGTCATAGGCGGCGGACTTGCCGTGTTTTTTTCTGTGAGCGAGTTTGCAAGCATTTTGGGTGAACCAGAAATTTTGCCCGACAAACGCGGTATCGCTTGGGGGAAGATCGGCGGCAATCGCATCGAGTGGAAATTTGATTCGCCCGTCGCCGCTATCTTTAAGGAGCGTGGCAGCTCAGGCGAAATCCGCATCATGTTTTATGCCGGCAGAATCGATCCTGGCAACAAGCAATTCAATTCTGTGCTGAGCACCTTCGGGGAGTTCAAAGTTGAACAAAGTCTCCATGAGAAGTTTGGTGCGCACGAAACGAAAGACTGGCCCGTCAGCCAACTTGGGCCAGCTCGCGCCGGGCCA
>JAYWIG010000268.1:0-9056 GCA_043789035.1 Betaproteobacteria bacterium | reverse complement strand
TGCCCTGTAACGCTTCCACCATTTCCGAAGCGTCGGCCTTGAAATACCACAACGACGGCAAACGTATCCGGCATCACCAGTTTGTTCGTAAAGCCTTATCCATACCAATCGTTGTTGAATTTGCCCCTTCATGGCGCTCAATTATATTGAAACGATCTCTATGAATCACACAGTTAATTTGATATCGTTAATGGAAATAGTTCGAACCTCGCAAATTCTCATGGTCTAACACAGTGAGTTGCTCGGTGGGTGGCGTGGGCGGTGGTGATTCGATGAGCTGTCGAATGCCACGATAGTGGTGAATGCGGTAAATCAACGCCTGCTGGCACGCAGCCTCTAATCGTTCAGGGCTGTAGTCAGCCGCTAGGCGAACGATGCCTTGGGCTGCTCTAAGGGTTTGCTCTGGATGTTTGCGACTCGCCGCATGATTGGCGACGATCTGGCGGGTAGCCTCGCCAATGTGCCCAGCTTGGCGCAGCATTCTGACCATACTTTGCTCAATTTGTGCAGTGTGGGCAGGGGCTAAATGTTCGGCAAGCGTATGGAAATGACCTAGCTTGGTTTGTCGATAATGAGAAGCCACCAATTTGCCTTTGCAAAATAATTCCAACATCCGTTCACCGATACGTGCGTCGACTATTTGGCCAACGAGTTGATAAGGCACCAAGTAGAAGCTTCGCTCAACTTGGACGTGATAATCGGGATGCACCTTGGCTTGTTTCCACCGGGCGTACTCGTAATGTCGAAGCGGCAGTGGCGCGAGCGCACTGCGCTCTTGTTCATCAAACATCGACTGACGACACCCGGCCTTCTTTTTAAAGGGCCGCTGATTTAAGTCTTGTAGCAAAGCAACGATGGCAAGGTTGAGCTCGGCGACGGTAAAAAAGGTTTGATGGCGCAGCCTTGCCAGAATCCAGCGCTGAACGATTTGAACGCCGACTTCGACCTTGGCTTTATCGCGGGGTTTGCGAACCCTTGCTGGTAACACTGCAATTCTATAAGCTTGAACTAACTCAGCATAGGCTGGGTTAACGTCGGGATCATAGCGGTGCGCCTTAGTAATACCGGAGCGCAAATTATCTGGAACGACCGCCCTTGGTAAACCGCCAAAGAACTTGAATGCTCGGACATGGCTACCCAGCCAATCGGGCAAACTCTGGGAAGCACTGGCCTCGGCAAAAGTGTAGTTACTAAACCCAAGCACTGCCACAAACACTTGGGCTTGGCTGATGTGACCCGTTAAACGATCCACAATCGGCACCGTTTGCCCTGAGTAATCGACAAAGAGCTTATCGCCGGGTAAGTAATGCTGGCGAAACACCGTTTCCTGCGTGCGTAGCCAGGCCCGGTATCGATTGCAAAACGTGGTGTATTGCATGCCAAGTGGCTGGCCATACTTGTACTCTTGCCACAGCAATTCTCGCGTCATGCCCTTGCGAGCGAGTTCAGCGTGAATCTTTACGAAGTCAGGAGGCGGCGCTTCTCGGGTGGGGCGGCCAGCACGTTTATAGACAAGAGCGTGGATTTGCGCTTCGTCCATAGAGGCACATTGAGGCCAGCCAATTCCAGCCATTCGGGCGCGGCGCAAACATTCTTGCACCGATGACCGAGCGGCACCCACCGATTCACCGATGAGCTTATCACTCAAACCTAGTTCGGCTTTTAGCCGCAATATCTCTTTTATCTTGCGCATCGACAACCTTGGTTTAGCCACTGCTCGAACCCTCCTGCCAACATGGCAAAAGGCATCAAGCGTAGCGGTTGTCGCGCAACGCACTTCTCATCAACTCTGGCTCATCTGAACCGGCAACAAACCGATCCAAATACCAGCCCGGCTATTACTGAAACACCGGCCCGACTATTATTGAAACGCTAGCCCGGCTATTACTGAAACAGTAGCCCGGCTTTTAGTGAAATCCGCAGAAGACGCCATTATGGCGTTAATACTAATACTCATTACCAATAGCCAGTTGTGGAATCCGATTCCATTCGACAATAAAGATAGCACTATACTGCGCCCTACAGGGAGAAAGCTACCTTAATTTGTCGAACACCATAAATTTCTTAATTTAGTAACGAGCGAAGCAATTAACGAGTAAAAATTTAAAGATCCGGTTTTTGTAGCTGCCGTCAAAAAGTAACGGCATTTCCGAGATAAACCAAACTAAAAATCCTCCTCATTCTTTGTCATTCTCATGTTCGCCATAGACCTATAGGCAACGGAATACCGAAAACGGCAAAAAATTTCCAGTTAAGGAAAAATTTTGGGCTACTGCGCGAAAACGAAATAAACAGACAGTGTTTCGCGACAGACGGTCCGATTAAGCCGATGAAACGAATTGCAATCAATAATGGATGCATTTTATAGTTGCATTTCCTAGATTGCCGGTTCGTACACCGGTCACATTAACGTTGGGAAGTACCTCAACTATAGACCTTACGGTCAGAATGAGCTAACAAACGGAGTACGTTGCTCCGAGAAATTGGCGAAGCGAATTCGAAAAGAATTTGCATAGCCATTAGCAACGATTGTAAGCAAAGAAATTTGGAACCGTACGTCCTAGTACGGTGAAAGCGTGGCGCTCGGCTACGACTTTATCTTCCCAACACTGCACTCCCAGCGGAGAGCTGCCCTCGCAAGGCAGCTTCTGACTATGCTTCGCATACTCAGAAGGTCCGCCAACGTTCTCAACACGCAAAAACGCCCGCGAGGGGATGTTTATCGAGCGTGCACTTTTTCAAAGAGTCCTTCTAGCCCTGAAAAAATTCAAATATGCATAGATCAACTATCGAAAATCGATCTACGCGTTGCCGTTTCCGTCTCCCTGATTTCCGTATTAACTCTTCGGGTTCGCGAAATCCTCTGTTTAGATCTGAGGCAAGCCGCGGTGGAAGCTCGCGAACATCGAGAAATCAAACTAAGCCGCGGTACAAAAAATGGCAGGCCACGCATCGTTCCTGTTTCGAGTCCAGAACAAATCCTGGCGCTTGAGAAATTTGCCTCTCTGGGAAACATTCGATTTGGATCGATCATTCCGGAAAACACAGATCTTAAAACGTTCACAGCATACTTTTACAGAACCATCAGAACCGTTGGAATGACGAAAAAAGACGAACTAAATTGTCATTCTTTTCGCCACTTAAATTTGCAACTTCTTTTTACTGAAGTAACTAAATTAGTGGCACCAATTAACTCAACGTCAGCATTGAATCTAAAACAAAATGACCCGCTGCTTGCTTATGGATACGACATTGTCACCAAAGCGGCCGGACACGCGGATCCGAGCAAGGCAACCAGTTATTTGGGTTCGAAGCGAATAGCAAAAAGGGGACTTGCACCCTACTTATCAAACTTGGAAAACTCAGAGAAAGAGAAACAAAATGTCCAAAACACTTGAACAACTAGCGGTGGATGTTGGTTATGCTTCAACAAAAGTAATTGAATGTACCACTGCATCATTAGAATCCGCTAAAAGTCACAAGTTCAGCAGCGTTGCCGTACAGATACCGGAATTTGATGTGAGACCAAATCTCGACATTGTAAAAGTTGATGGGATAAGCTATGTGGCTGGGGAGGACGCGCTACAACATTCTTCCGCTTTGGCATCGCCGTACCTAATTAACAATATTGCCGAAACTGCTGAATACCGTGCATTGATTTTTCATGCCATTGATAAGGCGAGTGCGACAAGGGTCAAACTAATGAAGATTTCCATCGCCGACGCCTTGTATCGAACATATCAAGGAAGTATCGTCAATCGATTTTGTGGACTGCTCAATACTGGAAATCGAAATTGCCGAGTTGATCGCGTCAAGGTGATTCCTCAGGGTTTTGCGGCAGCTAATTCAGTGAAACATCTAAAACCAAAAGGGATAGAAACTTGGATGTCAATCGACATTGGTCACAGGACAATTATTATGTCCATATGGGTCGGAAAAAAGCCAATCACTTCACGATCAGCAACTCTTTCGTTAGGTGCCCATGCCCTCTTAGATCGGGTCGTTTCTGCAGCGGTTCCAGATGAATTTGGTAGGCAGCAGCTCACCGACAGTTTTATGCATTCCATAGCTACTTCGAAAAGAACGACCACTCACAAAGGCAAAGCCATTTCGATCGATCCGACGAGCAAGGAAACATTTGCATGGGCGCAAAGCGTGGTGAAATCGTTGGTAACTAGAGCCGAACATTTTGACGATCTGAATTTAGTTTTCATCACTGGAGCAAGCGCCGATTTACTGTCTCCCACGTTGCGCGCGATGCACCCGCATCTTGAAGTGGTCGTTCCATCGCGCAGCCAATTTGCGGTTGTGAATGGAATGATTTCTATTTAATCCTACCGCAATGACAACAAATACCCAGGATATTCGCTGGACCGTAAGGGTGCCGCTTACGTCCCGCCTATTCGAAAAACTAAAGAAGATTCCCAAGGGAAAGTGGGCCGAGGTCGTTCGAGCTTTACTAACAACCCACGAATGGCGTCCTATGTCAGTTAACCCATCAGAAATTCTTGCTTATTACCGATCAACAGATAGTGTTAGATTTACGATTAACAGTCATGACGATTTTCCAGAAAGCTTCGACAGGATTAGTCCAATGGTGAGAGGCCTATACTTATTTCTCGTCCTAGAGAGCACCATTAGTAAATCTCAATCGGCAGAGCGGATCCAACGGGTAAGTTTTGAGGCAGAGAACCTTGCACCTGAAGTCCAAACGCCAATCCTAGCCAATGTCAAGATTGAGGATCAACTTGAAGGTGATAATTTGGATTTCAACACTTACGAGACATCGTTACTCAAGAAGTCAATATTGCTGAAGCTGCCTACCTTTTAACTTCAATATAGCCTTCACCCCCAATAGGGCTTGATTTAAAGCTAATTCACCTAGTGAGGGTATAACGATGAACCACTGTAATGTGCTTTGATCTTGAACTACGCCTCTTTCCAACCTTGTGAGAAAGTGAAACAATGATGTGCGGCCGGGCAGACCAGCCGATTAGATTGATCGAAAAAGTAAAAATAACTCTTCGAATGATCTGCAGTCACCAGGTCCGTTGCCTTTGAATGGTATTAATCAACCACTCATCGACTGTCTATCCGATATGGACGGACAAATCATGCCTCGATCACTTTCCCCTGCAAGCCTAGGTTTATTTAATGAGGACCTACAAAAAAATGGAACCACACAAGTGTGGTTTTTGATTCCTGACTAACCCCCTCTTTTTCGGAAGTGGGAGGGTTTCTTGCCTTATTGTCGAGGTTCTAAGCATGCCTTACAAAAACACAAAGCCCCCAACTTGTAGAGGCCTTGTGTTGCTTTGTCTGCAATCTGTCAGGTGGAACCACATTAATGTGGTTCCATTTCCGTTGGATTTGAATACCGACTAACTGGTTTTTTTATTAACCCAGTTTTCAATCTCCGCACGTTTCCACCTGCAAATTTTGGCAGTAATACGTATCGGAAGAGGAAAATTCGCTTTTACCATTAGCCGATAGACACTAGCTCGACTCATCTTCACAAAGTACAAACCTCATTAATATTCATTAACATTTTATCGAACTCCTATTTGACACATACGTAGTTTGACATCAAGTAACGCTCGATCCGAAGCGAAAATCGCCCTCTGACACCGATTTTTTTCCTTACTTGAGTGAATTTGTAGCCTTTGAAATTTTTCTATAAGGGCATACAAAAATTCTACTAACTATGAAGTACCCTCTAAAAATTTCGCCCATGCTTCTAATAGATTCTCTCTTGCCGACAAGTGCTTGCTACGGTCATATGCCCGCTCTACTTTGTTACCATTTGAATGAGCCAAACATGCCTCGATAACCGCAGGTTCAGCTATATTATTTTCCCTCGCCCACGTCGAAAATGTCGCTCGACATAAGCCATGGTAAGTTGTCTTTTTATCAAAACCGATGCTCGAAATTACGGCCGTAAAAGCGTTATCTGACAGACATCCATTTCTGCTTCGGTTAGATGGAAACACAAAATCACTGTCCTCATTTTTCTGATTTTGTAAAGACTGTTTGACAAGAAGCGCACGGGCAGCTTTACAAAGATGCACTTGGTGAGCTAGACCGGCCTTCATCCGTTCGGCAGGAACTTTCCAAACCGATTCATCAAGATTTATTTCAGCCCATTTTAAGTACATAACTTCAGATGTTCGACCGGCGGTCAGCATGCCGAAACAAAATGCGTTTCTCGTTGTTTCCAGCAAATCGCTCGTACTCTGAACCAACTTATAAAGTGCTGGAGCCTCTTGCCAGTTCAGGGCTAAAAAATGTTTGCGAGGTTTTCGTTCGTACTTGATAATCAATTTAAGTTTGTCTATCTCATTTTTTGCGATCAAGTCCCTCGCGAGACAGTCTCTAAAGATTAGATCAAGTTGACCGATTATCTTTCGCGTCGTGTCTGGAATTCGAATTGCAAGCGGTTGTAGTAATGTCGCCAAGTGACTCGCTTTTATTTGCTCGATTGATGTGTCGCCTAGATCTCTAAATAAATACCGTTCCAAGTTATTAATCCATTGCTGTCGGTATTTTTCATTTTTCAGTGTCAGGGAATGTGTCGAATGAAAGTTTCTTGCTAGGACTTCAAAGCTTGCCTCAGGACTGGTGTCCTGATCGCACCTAATAAGAATTCGATGGTGGGTGCTTTTGCCCAAGGGATCAGCACCAGATTGAATTTCTGACCTAATCTGCACCGCTTTCTTGCGCACTTCGGCCAATCCGACACTTGTCATACCACCTAATCCAAGGTCTCGCCGCTTTCGGGTTATTGGGCTAGCAAACCGGAGTACCCAGCTTTTTCTGATCCCACTCACAGTGTTTTTTTGAACTAAAAGATAAAGACCATTACCATCGTAGTAACGCCCCGGAGTTTTTACGTTCGCGACGAATAAAGAGTTTAATTTTGTCATGTTGTGATTTCCGAAGGTGTTCCCTCATGCGTTCCCTCAGGTGTTCCCCCCGAGGCAGTTGAGATTGATTGAAACCCAAGGAAACAAACAGAGACACGCCAAAGTCGCATTCTGACCTAAGTATTTGATTTAGATGATTTTTTTGGACAATCAGAGACCGTCTGAGACAAAACAAAAAACCCGTTTATCGTGAAATAAACGGGTTTTTTCTTCTTTTGGCGGAAGCTGTGAGATTCGAACTCACGGAGGACTCGCATCCTCGGCAGTTTTCAAGACTGCTGCATTCAACCGCTCTGCCAAGCTTCCAAATTAAATATCTTCTAACAAAACCCAAACAAATCCACTGTCAGTGCTTTGGCTTCAGCTAACAAACCCTTCGGGTAATTGTTACCTTTCGACGCAGCCTTAAAGCTTTGGCTTCAGCTAACAAACCCTTCGGGTAATTGTTAGCTTTCGCCGCAGCCTTAAAGTTTTGGCTTCAGCTTACAAACCCTTCGGGTAATTGTTACCTTTCGACGCAGCCTTAAAGTTTTGGCTTCAGCTAACAAACCCTTCGGGAAATTGTTACCTTTCGCCGAAACAAATTGCCGCTTTGCGTCAATTTGTTTTCAACCGCTCTTCCAAGCTTCTATGCTGGATTTGCTCGGTAACTATCCGGACCCAGTCGCCGATTATACAAGAGGTTTTAAAACGCGTCTTGTCTAGAAATTCTCAGGCCAAGCCGTTCGTCCAGACACAAAGCCGTCTAGCCAGTGGATTGCGATCTGAGTTTTCACGTCGACGATGCGATGGGCTTTGATTTCGTCCATCAACCAGCCTAGCTTAACCGCATCGACTAACAACAATTCACCGTCATCCGGCCGAGCTATACCTCCGCTTAAGTCTCGCGCTAGGTAGATTTTGATCTCTTCTGAGGCAAAGCCTATCGCTGGATGAATACTCGTCATGTAGGCCCATTTGGAGGCCGAGTAGCCGGTCTCTTCGGTTAGCTCGCGTTTGGCGGTTTGCAGGGAGGTTTCTCCGGCATCGACTTTGCCAGCCGGTATCTCTACGTAAACCACACCCATCGGGTAGCGAAATTGTCGAACAATCAGTACTCGCTCGTCGTCGAAAAGGCCAGCGATAGCTGCGGCACCAGGGTGAGAAACATACTCCCGGGAATGCAATGTGCCATCTGGCAAACGCGCAATGTCTTTGCGCAGGGTCAAGAAATCGCCCGAATAGGCAACTTCCGAGCTTACCTGTTGCTCGGCGAGTGCTTCATAAAATTTATCCTTCGACATGCCGAGCTACGAACAGCGCTTAAGTTGCTAACGCTTGCTTTACTGCTTTGGTGCAAGCGGTGATCAATGGGCTTGCCGCCAAACCAACAATAAGTACCATCGCACCGTTGAACGCCAATGTCATGGCAACGTCAGCGCTAGGTTTGATTGGAGCCATATCGACGGGCTCGTCTGCAAACATGGTTTTAATGACACGAAGGTAATAGAACGCACCCACTAACGACATCATTACCGCGAGTACAGCTAACCAAACATAGCCCGCTTTGGCAACTGCGGTAATGACGCTGAGTTTTGCAAAAAACCCGGCTGTGGGCGGAATTCCCATCAAGGAGATCATCAATACCAGCATAACCATGGCGATCCACGGGCTACGTTTCGAGAGGCCCTTTAAGTCATTAATTTCTTCGGCTTCGAAACCGTAACGCGCTAACACTTGAATAACACCAAAGGTGCCTAAGGTTGTTAGCACGTAAGCGATGATGTAGTACATGCTGGCACCGTAAGCAGTGGCAGCGTTCGCGGTTCCGCCATTACTATTCACACCGCCAACCATACCGAGCAATACAAAGCCAACCTGCGCGATAGTTGAGTAGGCAAGCATACGTTTTAAGTTCGTTTGCGAAATCGCGACCAAGTTACCAATGACGAGCGACGCCACTGCGAGCACCATCAGCATCTGCTGCCAATCAACTGCCACACCGATCAAACCTTCAGCAAGAATGCGGAAAGTGATTGCGAAAGCAGCAAGCTTTGGTGCTCCCGAAATCATCAACGTAACAGCCGTCGGAGTTCCTTGGTATACGTCAGGTACCCACATATGGAACGGCACAGCACCAAACTTAAATGCTAA
>JAYWIG010000267.1:0-2564 GCA_043789035.1 Betaproteobacteria bacterium | reverse complement strand
AACTTACCTTACTTGGATACAACAGGCAGCACATTCCTGGCAACTGGAAGCTGATGCAGGAAAACATTAAAGACCCTTATCACCCTGGCTTATTGCATACTTGGTTCGTGACCTTTGGGCTTTGGCGTGCAGATCAAAGATCAAACATGGTGATGGATGAACATGGCCGACACGCGGTGATGATTTCTAGGCGCAATGAAGGCGGTAAGTCGGATGTCACTCAAGGTGTGACGACATTCAAAGAAAATATGGCACTCCATGACGATAGGTTGCTCGATGTCGTGCCTGAGGCATGGTGGAATGGGCCGTCGGTGACGATGTTGACTTTGTTTCCATCGCTCATTGTTCAACAGCAAGTAAATTCACTATCAACCCGACAAATCATTCCAAAAGGTGAGGACGGTTTTGATTTCGTTTGGACGCACTTTGGGTTCGAAGACGATACCCCTGAGATGACGCAAAGACGCTTGCGCCAAGCCAATTTATTTGGCCCTGCCGGCTTTGTATCTGCCGACGATGGAGAAGTGATCGAAATGTCCCAGCAAGGCTTTAAGCAAGATCGTTTTAACAGTACGATTGCAGAACTTGGGGGAACTGAGATTGGAGACACCGATCATATGGTGACGGAAACGTTAATTCGCGCGATGTATCGTTACTGGCGCGGGCAGATGGAAGTTTAGCCATGAATAGTGTTTCGACAAGCAATGGGTTTGATTTCAACGCTTTGTTGGCCGAATATGCTGCTGCCCTTGATGAACGCCGCTATGCCGATTGGATAGCGCTTTTCTCACCCGATGCAAGCTACAAGCTTCAGGCTCGCGAGAATTTTGATCGCGGTTTGCCGCTATGTACTATGGCATTTGAGAGCCAAGGTATGTTGAAGGACCGGATTTACTCAGTCGAGCAAACTTTGTTCCATGCGCCGTATTATCAGCGTCATTTAATTGCTAGCGCTAGGCGAACCAGCGCTGTAACCGCAGAAGCAAACTACGCGGTGTTCCGAACTAAGAGTAACGAGCAATCTGAAGTTTTTAACGTGGGCCGTTACAAAATTCAGATTGATCAGACAAGTGGGTTAATCACGTCATTGCACGCGATTTTCGATTCGGAAATGATTCCGAATTCGATTATTTACCCAATTTAAGCGTTACTCTTTTGCTGCAGGTACAAGCTTTTGTAACTCGCCGGAAGCATGCATTTCGCCAATGATGTCCGATCCGCCAATGAACTCACCATTAATGTAGAGCTGAGGAATGGTCGGCCACTGCGAGTAATCTTTAATCGCTTGGCGGACATCTTCGTCGTCAAGTACGTTGACAGTCACCATGCTTTGCACGCCGACTGATTTAAGCAGTTGCACGGCTTTACCTGAGAAACCGCACTGCGGGAATTGAGCCGTGCCCTTCATAAACAAAACCACTGGGTTTTGCCTTACTGTTTGTTGAATAAAGTCTTTGGCTTCCATGGAAAGCTCCTTTCGAACTATTAAGATTAGATTTTAGCAATCATTAGTCGCGGTTGATGGCCGAAGTCTTTCTTTTGTTCAACAATGTGCAAATGATTTTCTTTAAGCAGGTTTGCAACCGCAAAAGCTTGATCGTATCCGTGCTCAAGAAATACATTAGCTGCCTGTTTCGCGCGGGGCGCTAAGCCTGCAAGAATTTCTCTAAAAGCGCTTAAGCCGTCGGCATGATCGGTGAGTGCATCTTTCGGTTCGAAACGTAAATCGCCTTGGCAAAGGTGCTCGTCATCTTTATTAATGTATGGCGGGTTTGAAACAATAAGATCGAACCGACCTTGAATTTGTTGCCACCAAGAACTTTGCACAAACTGTACGTTATGTGCTTTGAGATTGATAGCATTCTTTCGTGCGATATCAATCGCAGCAAGGCTGGTATCGGTGGCAAGCACTTGCCAACTTGATCGCTCCAGCGCTAAGGTAATGGCAATGCAACCAGAGCCAGTACCAAGATCAATCACTTGCAATGATTCGTTATTTGGATAAATCGCGAGTACCGAATCGATTAAAAGCTCGGTGTCTGGCCTAGGGATGAGCACTGCGGGTGAAACAATAAATTCGCGACCGTAAAACTCTTGCTTGTTTACCAAATAGGCATATGGTTCGCCAATGGCTCGTTTTCGCAGCAAAGTTTGACAGCGCTCACTTTGTTCTAGACTCAGTAAATCTTTGTCGTGTGCTATTAGCCATTCTTTCGGGCGTTCGATGCCGTGGCAAATCAAGCCGCGAGCCTCGGAAAGTGGCAGGCCTAAATCACTCGCCAAGGCCAGTAGATCGAGCCCAGTTTTCACGCGGAACGCCTTGAAGGTTTAATTGCCTTCCTCGTTCAACGCGGCAAGTTGTTCAGCTTGATGCGCGGTAATCAGCGGCTCTACCATCTCATGCAAGTCGCCTTCCATGACGTAGGCGATTTTGTACAACGTTAGATTGATGCGGTGATCGGTAATGCGCCCTTGAGGGAAGTTATAAGTTCGAATGCGTTCGGAGCGATCACCAGAACCAATGAGCGATTTTCGATGGGCCGATTCTTTGGCATGAGCCTCGC
>JAYWIG010000266.1:0-9073 GCA_043789035.1 Betaproteobacteria bacterium | reverse complement strand
AAGCCTACAGAAGATGATGAACTTGAGATGCTCATCAAAGCTAAAGCAAAGGCCGCTGAGGAGATGGCCCAAAAGCTGCAAAAGTCAGCCTTGCCTGTCGCATAAAATATTAGCGCCCAGAATTCCAAGCAACGCTTCGAAGTTCCATATTGAAGCTAAAGCGATTCTGTGGGTGTCGCGTTACCGATACTTCGAACGGCTCGCCATTGCTATCGAAATATCGACGAACAATCACCAGGCAAGATGCACCCGCCTTGGCATCTAAACTCTTTGCATGTTCACTTGACAAGGTTGAGGAAGTAACCTCAACTTCTGCCCTATCCATACTAACGCCGAACACTCGCTCAATTTGTTCAAACACCATATCGTTAGCATGATTTTTTAACTTTGTTACGCGAGCAAACTTATTCAAGATGTAAATATCTGTCCAAGCCATGGCCAACTTACTTTGTTCATCCCGACGCACAGCACCAATGTGATACCAAGACGAACCTATGGGTGCTTTTAACGTGGTTTGCAGCGCAGCGTCACACTCAATATAGCTCTCAATTTTATTTTCGCGATAGGTATTGTGAGGGTAACGAAGAATGTCACGAAGCGTGTTGAAGTCTTGGCTATAAACACGTGGCTGAGTGCAAGAAATTACCTTCGACGGCGCACCTTGCCGACATTCGATAAAACCTTGGTCTTGCAAAGTTTTGAGTGCATGGCGCAAGGTGTGCCGACTGACTTTACTTTGCTCGCACAACACCTTTTCTGCCGGGAGCGACGAACCCACCGGCCATTCAGCAGCGCGGATTCGTCGAATCAACTCTTCGGTCAGCCGACCGTGCAGCGTTTTAGGCTGCGCGGCCTCCAAGCTCGAATCAGGAAAGGCCATACATCTTCTTGCCAGCGACCGGTACTTTCGCTGTGAGGATGTCGCCCGACAACGATTCAGTGATGTAAATCGTTTTGTTGTCTGGTCCACCAAAGCACAAGTTGGCTAGGTGATGATGATGTTTGTTTTCGGAGTACACGAGGTGAGTCGGCAACATATTGTTATCGAAGCGCCATATACCAACGCCTAAATGACACACTAGCAAACCATTTTCGGAATCCATCTCGATACCGTCTGGGCCGGCAGCACCGCCTGAAAGTTGCACAGCAACACCAGTCTTTGACACTGAGCCATCCGCCATCAATGGCAAGCGCCAAATCTGCTGAGATCTTGTAGCAGCGACGAAACAATGCTTTTCTTGCGTATTGAGGGTAATACCATTCGGGCTAGGAACATTCAATGCGAGGCGATCAAGCTGACCACCAGCGCGCAAGCGAAATACGCGGCCTGTCGGGTCAGCAATTCCGGTTTGGCCTTGATCAGTGAAGTACAAATCGCCGTTGCTTGCGAAGTGCAAATCATTTAAGCCCTTGAAGCCTTCGCTATACATCGAACCCAAAACAGTTTCGAGCTTGCCGGTTTTGGTGTCGAGCACCATCAAGCCATATTTGTAACAAGTAATGAACGCGCGGCCGTCTTTATGAAACTTCAAACCATTTGGCCAACCGTCATATTGGGTAACAAGCTCCCATTCGCCTTTTGGTGTAATGCGAAAAATGCGACCAAACGGGATGTCGACGAACCAGAGGTTGCCTTCACGATCAAACGACGGGCCTTCTAAGAAGCACTCAACTTCGGCGCCTTGGCGATTCGGGTCTGACCAACCACTGCGCTGCTTCTTGCGAAACTTCGCTGGCATTGACATAAAAACTTCGGCTTTGATGAGCTCGAGCTGTTGGAATGGATTAAACATAATTACACAAAGCCTTTATTAGGGAATGAGAGAAGTAAACTTATACGGATATCTTTAAAGCGTTAGTTCAATGTGTTTATACCGCAATGCGGGTATAAACACTTTGTGCTCGCTATGTCGAGAGTGTAAGATTAATTTGCATAGATTTCAAGGCAGCACTCAATAAAATTGTACGGACAAGTTCCTCTCATCATTTACAAAGGAAAATCGCCATCATGGAAAAAATTGTTGTTATCGGCACGGGCACGATGGCCGTCGGCATAGGCGCTGGCTTTATGGATGCGGGCTTTCAAGTGGTATTTTTAGGGCGTAATGCTGACAAGGCCGTGACTACCGCGATCGAGGCCGAGCGCCTTGCTGTCGTACTTGCCGCAGGGGCTACAAAACAATATGCGCCATCGCTCACTGGCTTGATCGACCAATGGAATGATTGGCAAGGTGTTGCTTGGGTGATTGAAACGGTGGCGGAAGATTTTGATTTAAAACGCCAGTTATTCGCGGCACTCGATGCACGAGTTCCGGCGTCGATACCTATCGGTACCAATAGCTCTGGCTTTCCAATCACCAAGCTTGCCGAAGGTTTAGCTACACGCCGCCGTATGTTCAATGCTCACTACTTTATGCCTGCGCACTTAGTACCTCTGGTTGAAGTCGCCCTGGGCGAGGATTCCGATCCTGCGATGGGAGAAGCAATTTGTGCTATGTACCGCCAGGCGGGCAAGAAACCAGTTTTAGTGAGAAAAGATATTCCAGGGTTTTTAGCGAATCGAATTCAACATGCGCTCATGCGTGAAGCTATGGCGTTGATTGATAGCGGGATTGCCACACCAGAAGACGTCGACACTGCCGTGCGATACAGCTTTGGTTTTAGATATGCAGCAGCAGGCCCGGTGCTACAAAAAGAAATCTCCGGTTGGGACAGCATGGCCCGCGCAGCGGCAGAGATTTACCCATCGCTCTCGAACACACAGGTACTCTCCAAATGTGTTGGGCAAATTATTGATGAAGGCAAAACTGGCATGAAAGCCGGTGCTGGTTTTATGTCTTGGCCAAGCGAACTCGCAAAAAGCGAACGCGCCGCTTATGACGCTCGCTTAAAAGCGGCTTTTGACGTTTTGAACCTGGCCTAACGCGGCTGACCATAAAATTTTACACATGCTAAAACCGGAACTCACGGACGGGCAATGTACTACTGGCAAAATCGCGCAGCCGCGCCGCCTCAGGCACGTAGCCCATCCCTGGTCGGTTCAGTTGTTCGATCGTCACCGCACCGTGAACTGGAGCCAAGGGTTGGGCACAAATATCGACGGCCAAGTAGCGGTTCGACATGCTAAAGCCCCAAGCAACATTACCGAGCGCAAAACCAGCATGCGCAGTCGCAGCAGCAGAGATCGTTGTTTCGGCGACCTTGCAGGCAAGATTTACTCGCAAGCCATGCCTCAAACTCAATCGCCCGGCTTCCAACAATGCTTGCGTGCCGCCAAGTTTGATCAACTTCAAACTAACACCTTGGGCGGCTTTCAGTTCAGCGTGGTGAGCGATATCGCTCACGTCTTGAATCGATTCATCAGCGCACAGCGGCAACGTCGTATCGCGATGCAAAGCCGCCATATCCTTCGTCATATAAGTGGAGAAAGGCTGCTCAAGAAAATCAAGGCCAGATTCAAAACCGGCTTTCGCAATTGCCTTGGCATCGGCAATCGAGAGCGCCTGATTTGCATCGGCAGAAACAATATCACCTTCAAGCGCTTGGCAGATAGCACGAACTCTTTTGACGTCGTTAACAACGTCGCCAGTACCTACCTTGATTTTCCACTGTCGATAGCCGTCTTTGCGCAACTGCATCGCTTCGTCAAGCTCGTCCTGAAGATTGCCCGACGCCAACATATGCAGCATTTCCAGCCTGCCATCGCCGCTTGGTGCCGCGTTGCCTCGCAGCAATTCATGCAAAGGTATACCTGCCCGTTGGGAAAACAAATCCATCAATGCGGTTTCATGGCAAGATTTAGCCGACGCATTACCATACAGTACGCTATTTTGCAGAGCACTGATTGCCTGAGGGCCGGAGAATTCAATGCCCATCAATTTCGAAACAAGATACTCGGTGCTCGCTACGATACTACCCAAAGTTTCTCCCGTCATCAAAGGTGCAGAGCTCGCTTCGCCCCAACCTTCCCGACCCTGCTCATCGATCAAACGCAAGAGCAAGGTCTGTGCATGAGTCAAAGTTTCCCCAGCCATTTTGATCGGCTTAATCATGGGTACATCGAGCGGATAAAGTTGAGCACAAACAATTCGCATAACCACAGTCATTTTTATCATTAGGAGACATTGATGATATCGCTTCAAAAAATCAAAGTACTTACAACCACACTTGCGGCAACCTCCATTATCTTGAGTTCATCACTTGCACAGGCTGCCTACCCTGAGAAGGCTATTCGCCTTGTGATACCTTTTGCACCTGGTGGTCCTTCGGACATTCTCGGCCGAGTAATTGCACAGAAATTAACCGGCCCAATGGGCCAACCAGTAATACCAGACAACAAGCCCGGCGCTGGCACCAATATTGCCGCTGAGTTTGTTGCAAAAGCACCTGCCGATGGCTATACCGTGTTGCTGATGATGGTCGGAACCCAGGCGATTAATGAAGCGATGTACCCCAAACTTGCCTACAACACTTTGCGAGATTTCGCACCGATTACGTTGACAGCGGCCTCGTCACTTATTTTGGCTGCCCATCCAAGTGTGCCAGCAAAGACTTTAAAAGATTTAGTCGCCTTGGCCAAAGCCAACCCCAACAAATTTAACTACGGCACGGCGGGTGCTGGCACACCATTACATTTAGGTGGCTTACTCTTCAACAAACTTGCCGGTACGAACTTCCAACATATCGCTTACAAGGGCGCAGCCCCGGCAATGACCGATGTGCTTGGCGGACAAATCGAATTGATTTTGGCAGGTACACCTTCAGTCTTGCCACACATCAAATCAGGCAAGCTCAACCCTATTGGAGTTACGAGCCCAAAGCGTTCTCCCAATGCGCCGGAAGTACCGACCATTGCGGAAAGTTACCCGGGCTTTGAAGTTGAGTTGGTCTACGCATTAGTAGCTCCATCGGGCACACCGAAAGATATTGTGACTCGCCTGAATGCCGAGGTTGTGAAATTGTTGCAAGACCCAGACACGCGTGAGCGACTGGCAGGTCAAGGCTTCGAAGTGCGCACAAGCACTCCGGAGCAACTCGGTAGCTACATTCGGAGCGAAATTACCAAATGGGCGCCATTGGTAAAAGAATCCAACGTGCAACCTGAGTAATTTTTTAGAATATTTTTGAAAGTTTAGACGTGATTGAAACCTCTGGAAAACGTATGATGGGCCCGGTGATTCGATTGCACCCAAACGATAACGTTGTCGTAGCGCGTGTCGACATTCCATTAGGAATGAGCTTCGAAACCGATGTGCCAGATGAACGAATTACCAGCAAAGCCCAAGTCACTGCGGGTTACAAAATTGCCACAAAAAAGATTCTCAAAGGCCAGCCCATACTGAAGTACAGCGTCACAGTTGGTTTTGCTCACGTCGATATTGAACCGGGAACCATGGTGCATAATCACAATACCGAGTTCAAAGAGTTTGATCGAGATTACGCCTACGCTAGCGAATTTAAACCGGTACAAATGCTGCCCGAGAACGAACGCGCCACCTTCCAAGGCTATGTGCGGTCCAACGGCAAAGTGGGCACTCGAAACTTCATTGGCATTCTTTCAACAGTCAATTGCTCCGCGACGGTGGTGAATAAGATTGCGGAATGGTTCACACCAGAGCGACTTGCCGACTACCCCAATATCGATGGCGTGGTCGCATTTAGCCATTCCATTGGCTGCGGCATGGAAATGTCCGGCGAACCAATGCAGCTCTTGCGTCGCACTATGGCAGGCTATATTCGCCACCCAAACCTTGCTGCGGCTTTAGTGATTGGCCTAGGTTGTGAACGCAACCAGTTGAAGGGCTTGTTACAACAAGAAGAATTAGCAGCCAGCCCGCATTTGCATACTTTCATCATGCAAGAAACTGGTGGCACTCGCCAAACTATAGAAGCGGGCGTCGAAGCCGTAAAAGCATTACTCGCCGATGCTAACAATGTAAAACGAGAAACTGTTTCTGCAAGTCACTTAAGCGTTGGTTTGCAGTGTGGTGGTTCCGATGGGTTCTCATCGATTACGGCCAACCCTGCACTTGGCGCAGCAGTCGACATTCTTGCTCGTCATGGCGGTACTGGCATTTTGTCAGAGACACCAGAGATTTACGGCGTTGAACACACACTTACTCGGCGCGCTGCCACTGTTGATATCGGAAAGAAATTGATTGAAAGAATTCGCTGGTGGAAGGATGAGTATTCCGTCGGCAGAGATGTGCAAATCAATGGTGTTGTTAGCCCCGGCAATCAAATTGGTGGCCTTGCCAATATTTTCGAGAAATCGCTTGGCTCATCAATGAAAGGTGGCACCGGGCCACTGATGGAGGTTTATAAATACGCCGAGCCGGTAACTACCAAAGGTTTCGTATTCATGGATACCCCTGGCTTCGACCCCGTATCTGCCACCGGCCAAATTGCCGGTGGTGCGAACTTAATTGCATTCACCACCGGACGCGGCTCAATGTTCGGCTCCAAGCCTGCCCCGTGCATTAAATTAGCGACCAACAGCCCCATGTTCAAAAAGCTTGAAGAAGACATGGACATCAACTGCGGAGAGATCTTAGACGGCACCGTATCGGTTCAAGAAATGGGCCAAAAGATATTCGAACTCTTCTTACGCACCGCCTCAGGCGAGCCATCGAAGAGTGAAGAACTCGGGCTAGGTGACTATGAGTTTGTGCCTTGGCAGATTGGGATTATGAGTTAGGCACTTACCGTAGCCTCAATCGCTGCAACGTCAATCTTTTGCATGGTCATCATTACCTCGAATGCACGCTTGGCAACATCACCGCCTTTTGCCATGGCTTGCGTCAATACCCTCGGAGTAATCTGCCAGTTGATGCCCCATTTATCCTTGCACCACCCGCATTGACTTGGCGCTCCGCCGTTGCCAACAATAGCATTCCAATATCGATCAGTTTCGGCCTGATCATCTGTTGCGATTTGAAAAGAGAAAGCTTCTGAATGCGGAAATATTGGCCCCCCATTTAAGCCTACGCACGGGATACCGCAGACGGTAAATTCGACTGTCAGTACTGTTCCTTTCCTACCGCCTGGAAAATCGGTTGGCGCGAGATGTACAGCTTTCACTGCGCTATCCGGAAATGTTTCGGCGTAAAAGTGTGCTGCAGCTTCAGCATCTTTGTCATACCAAATGCAGATTGTGTTCTTACTCATGTAATTGATTCCTTTTTGAACAAGTAAGGGCTAAGCTTCTGATACAGTCTGGAAGCCACCAAAGATCAATCGCTGGCCATCGAACGGCATAGAAACCTTCGCCAGTCGTGGGTCTGCCATGAAGGCCTTCATTCCTTCATCGCGAGCATTACGACTAGCCCAGACGATGAATGAACATGCAACTGTCTCATCGCCTTTGCATTTCACTGCCCTTGGCAACGAGGTTAACTTGCCATCGGGCACATCATCGCCCCAGCATTCCATCACTTGCAACGCACCGTGACTCTTAAGCAAGGCTGTTGTTGTCGTGACATGCTCAGTATAGGCATCTCGATTTTGCGTAGGTACGGCGCAAACAAACATATCGATATAGTTCATGTTAGCCCTTTGCTTCGACAAATTTCGCAAAATTATCCAAAATCGCTTGCCAACCGAGACGTTGTTGCTCGACAGAATTTTGAGTTTCCGCATCGAAAGTGACCCGCACAGTGACTCCATTGATGCTGGGCAGAAAATCAACAGTCGCAGTTCGATCACCAAAAGAATATTCAAGGCGTTGTTGAGGTACCACTTTGGTGTAGGTGCCCGCAAAATCAAAGCCAAAACTGCCATCTTTGGCCTCCATGCGGGAGGAGAATTCGCCACCGACTCGTAGATCAACCGTTGACTTGGTCGTATGCCAGTCAGGCGATGCGGTATTCCATTTCAAGATGTCTTCAGAAGTTGTGTAAGAGGCCCAGACCTTCGGTAGCGCGGCATTAACGCTGGTTTCAACGTTAATTTTCATGCTGGCGCTCCGCTAAGGTCCATCCACATCGGCTCCCAGATGTGCCCATCGGGATCGGTAAAACTACGGTTATACATAAAGCCGTGATCTTGCGGTGGATGGATGTCGCTAGTCCCGCCATTCAAACCCGCCACTTGGTTCATCGAATCGACAGCTTGACGACTTTCACAAGACACACACAACATCACTTCGCTGGAAGTCGTTGGTGGAATGGGCCGCGCAGTAAACGTGCGCCACTTATCATGGGTTAGGAGCATCACATGAATGGCTTCACTCAACACCATACAAGCCGCAGTATCGTCACTAAACTGCGGGTTGTTGTTAAATCCTAAGGCTGTGTAAAACGCCATGGATTTTTTGAGATCGGATACTGGAAGATTAATAAAAATCATGCGTGACATATTTATTTCTCGCTTTCTGAGGTGGTTTTTTCATTCACATTTAGACGACGCATAAGCACCGCGATTTTCGACAGATACTTAAAATATTTTTTCTTCGGTAGCCAGCGGTTGTATCTATCGGTTCGTATCTTAATGGATGCGTACCGACGGAATAGGCCCTCCAACAAGTTGGGCACGCTCCAAAAGAAATTCGCGCTCACGAGAATTCTCAGTCAAGCTTGCGGCGTGTTCAAACTCATGGCGAGCTTCGTCATTTCTTCCCAGCTTTGCGAGCAAATCTGCTCGCACGCTCGACATCCAGGGATAACCTAGCAATTGAGGATTACCCACAAGCGAATCGACTATCTCAAGAGCCTCTCCGGGGCCGTAAGCCATGCCAACAGCGACTGCCCGGTTAAGCTCAACGACCGGCGACAGCGCTAATTGCACCAGCGCATCGTAAATAGCGACGATCTTCAACCAGTCAGTGTCGAAAGGCGTTTTTGCCATTGCATGGCAGGCAGCAATCTCCGCCTGAAGAGTATAGGGGCCAAGCAGGCCATCGCTAAACTCGGCCTTTTGAAGCGCATCCAAGCCACTTTCAATCAGCGCTATATCCCAACAAGTACGATCTTGATCGGCGAGTAATACGGGCTTTCCACTGGCATCGACTCTCGCTGCGAAACGTGACGCCTGTAATTGCATCAAAGCTAGCAGACCATGCACTTCAGATTCAGAC
>JAYWIG010000265.1:0-9076 GCA_043789035.1 Betaproteobacteria bacterium | reverse complement strand
TACCCTCGTCATCCCTATACCCGTGGCTTAATGCGCTCGGTACCGCATCTCAGCAGCGAGGCCGATGGCGGTGGCTTACGCCGCCGTCTGGAAGAAATTCCGGGAACGGTGCCGTCACTTAAAGAGCCGATTGCGGGCTGCTTGTTCGCACCGCGCTGTGGTTTTGCGACCGAACGTTGCCGCAGCGAAAGTCCCCCGCTAGAGCAGGCCAATGAGGGCCATTGGGTCGCGTGCTGGGAAGCGAACCGTCTAACTCAGGATGCGGCATGAGTGAGCCCAAAATCGTCAAGTTAGGTGCGGCTGTGATTGATTCGCCAGCGCTATCCCATCCACCGCTCTTAGCCGTTCGAGACCTGGTGAAGCACTTCCCCATCCGCAAAGGTTTGTTTTCGCAAGTGACTGGCCGAGTGCATGCTGTCGACGGCGTGAACTTCGAGATCGCCGAAGGCGAGACTTTGGGCCTAGTGGGCGAGAGCGGTTGCGGCAAGTCGACCACCGGCAAAGCGATCTTGCGTTTAACACCCACCACGTCGGGGAGCATCGCCTGGCGCGGCGAAGCGATCGAGGATTACAACGCCACGCAAATGCGTCCGGTTCGGCGCGAGTTGCAAGCGGTGTTTCAAGACCCCTATGCCTCACTCAACCCGCGCCTACGCGCGACCGACATCGTGGCCGAACCGATTCGCAACTACGAAACTGTCAGCGAACGCGATATCGAGGAGCGGGTTGCTGAGCTCTTCGCTAAGGTCGGATTGCGCGCTGATCAACTGATTAAGTATCCCTATGAGTTTTCAGGCGGACAGCGCCAACGCTTAGGTATTGCTCGGGCATTGGCCATGGGCCCGAAACTGATTGTCTGTGACGAACCGGTTTCTGCGCTCGATGTATCGGTGCAAGCCCAGGTGATCAACCTCTTGACCGACCTCCAAGCCGAGATGGGTTTGGCCTATCTCTTCATCGCCCATGACCTGGCAGTGGTGGAGCATATTTGCCACCGGGTAGCCGTCATGTACTTGGGCAAGATCGTTGAAATCGCTGATAAGAAATCGCTTTACGCGAGCCCACGCCATCCCTACACCGAAGCCTTGCTGTCGGCAGCACCCGTGCCCAATCCTCGGCACCAGAAGAAGCGCATTATTTTGATGGGCGATGTGCCGAGTCCAGTTGATCCGCCCTCGGGCTGCCGGTTTCATACGCGCTGCCCACAAGCGGGGCCACGCTGTCGCATCGAAGAGCCGAAGATGAAACGGCTCCCTGACTCGTTCGGTCATCAGGTTGCATGTCACTTGTTTGAGGGTGGGGTGGGGTGAGTTGAGTACTACATTGAATATTCTTGCGGGCGATGGTCCAGTGGGACGTCTCATTTCCGGACGGAAGATGCCCTCTTATGGTGGATTTTTTGCAACGGGGCCGCTCGACATAGGCACCGTCCATTTTCAGAGGTAAGAACAGACTCACCATGTCACGCACCAGAATTTGCCGCTCACCTTGTCTCGGCATTGAGGTACCGGGTGGCAAATGCTTAGCAAGAGGGTCATCGAGAGACCACTCCAAAACCCCCCAGTTATCGTAATATGAGACGAACCGCTCTAGGTTCAGATGTACCCATGTCTTTCAAATAAACGGCCATCTTGACGGCCTCGCTATGGAGTTCCTCATGTCGGCCGAATGGATAGAAAACAAAGTGACAAACGAATCCACCACGATCCGCACCATGTGTCCCATGAATTGTCATCCCACCTTATGCGGCATGCTCGCTGAGGTGAAAGGTGGGCAACTCATCAGCGTCAAGGGCGACCCTGACAACCCAGACAGTCGTGGCTTCCTATGTGTTCGTGGTCAAGCTACTCCGGAAATTTTTGGCAACGCCTCGCGGCTGTTGTATCCCCTGATTCGCGATACGCGCAGCGATGGATGGCGACGTGCAAGCTGGGAAGAAGCCATGCAGAGAATCGCTACCGCCATCCAGCGCTCACCTGCGGTAGCCACCGCCTTCTGGCCTGGGCATGGAACCTTCACAAGCAACTACGGCACCCGCATCAGCGCGCAACTCACGGCCCGCTTTGCCAATATTCATGGCAGCCAGTTCTGGAGTCCCACGATGCTGTGTTGGGGGCTGGGCGCCTTCGGCCTTGCCTTGACGGGCATGCTTGAGACCCACACCAAGGAGGACATGGGGGCGAACTCGCAGCTGATCTTGATGTGGGGCGCCAATCTGGCGAGCCAACCGAATACAGCCCGCTATCTACTCGCGGCCAAACGACGTGGCGCACAGGTCATCTCTATTGACGTAAGGCAAACCGAAGCTTCTGCCAAGTCTGATGAGACCTTCATCATTAAACCCGGCAGTGATACCGCGCTGGCCTTGGCCATGATTCACGTCATTTGCGCGGAGCGCATCTATGATGTTGAATTTATTGCTCAATTCTGTGTTGGTTTCGAGGCGCTTGCTGAGCATGTTCAAAAATTCACACCACATTGGGCGGCCGAACGTACGGGCATTTCAGCCGAGCGCATCGTTGCCTAGCACGGCGCTATGCCAAAACAAGGCCTGCAATGATTGTGCTGGGTGGCAGCTCAATGCACAAGGGCGCCAATGGCTGGGAGGCTAGCAGGGCGATTGCCTGCTTGCCAGGCCTGACTGGAAATGTCGGAATACCCGGTGCGGGCTTTGGGCCAAGGCATGGTAGCGCCGCTCATGGTCGCGGCTCGGGCAATATTACTGCACCAGAGCGACGTCGGCCCGGCAAGGCGATGCCCAACCAGATGTCCTCCATTACGGCGGCAATGCGCGAGGGTCAGATTCACAACCTGCTACTGCTCGGCAGCAATATGTTGTCATCATTTGCCGATACCAATGCCGTACGTGAGGGCCTATCAAAAACCACGATGTTGGTTAGCTATGATTTGTTTTTAAATGACACGGCCCGAGAGTTTGCCGATGTGGTCTTGCCTGCAACCGCATGGCTTGAAGAGTTGGGGTGTAAAGCCACCAATACTCATTTGTATCTCATGCCGCCTGCGCTGCGACCTGCCGGGGAGACAAGGACCTTGCACGACCTGATCAAGGATCTCGCCGCACGATGCAATCTCGAAGACTTTTACCCCTGGAAGAGTGAGGAGGGGATGATCAATGCAGTGCTTGATCATCCATCCACCGGTCCGGCCACGGTTGCGTCCTTAGCTGCACAGGGCGGCTTTACCGCGATGAAGATCTCCCATGTTGCCAATCCGACTCGAAAATTTGATACTCCCTCGGGTAAGATTGAGTTCAGCTCGGCCCAAGCCGAGTTGTTGGGGTTGGGTGCTCTGCCTGATTTCCTTGAACCCAGGCAGTATTCAAACAGCAGGGATTCGCCGAATGACCCATCCCTGACTAAAGCCTTTCCTTTATCCCTGGCTCATGGCCGCACGTTGGCCCATTTCCACAGTTTTTATAACAACGGCCGTGAACTACCGACACTAGCGAAGCGCGAAAAGCAGCCGCAACTTTGGATTTCTCCACTTGACGCTAGCTCACGCAACATTTTGCACGGAGCAGCGATCAGGATCTTCAACCAGCGAGGCATGATGTCGGCGCGTGCCCATGTCACGGAGAAAATTGCTGCCAGTACCGTTTGGATACGCGACGGCTGGACTGGACTAAACTCGTTAAGCGAAGGCAAGGCAGTATTGCCCGACGCAGCCGTTGATCGATTCTCGTTTTCGGCAGGGCAGGCAACTTATGACTGTCGAGTTGAAGTTGCCCGGGATGAGGCATCCCCAGGGAATTCTTAAACTTTTTCCATGGCTAGCCTACATGGAAGCCACCGACGAAGGCTACGACGGTGCGTTCTTCAGCGGGACGGCGGCTGAGGTCATGCCAATTCGGGAGCTGGACCGGGTTGAAATCGGCAGCGGTTCAGACTTGAACGCCTAGGACGGCGTGTACTGAGCCACGGTGTACGCGCTGAAGGCCGGCGAGTACGTCGCCGGGCATCACTGATCTGGCTAGGCCTTTTGGGTCCAGGCGCTACACCAACCTTTGCTGGCTACAAGCCTGTTGCCAAAGACCGCACAGCTGCCTGAGCTGTCGCCTGCTTTGCCTTGAAACAGAACGCAGCCGCTGCAACTGCGCCCAGCAACATAATTCGGATACTTTTTAGCGTCTGTTTTCGTGCCGTCAGGGCTGTACCCAAGGGCCATCGCCTGTGGCTCCGTCTCCAGTACGGCGGCTTGAGCCTGTGCCGTTGTGGTCATGGCCAGGGCACCCAAAGCTGAAGCACAGGACAAGGATTGCTTGAAGAAAATTCTGCGTGTGTTTGTCATGATGTGTCCTTTTGGTTTTACTGCTGCTTGGCGCCTTCAACTAGGCGCCTGCCCAGTGAAACCGCGTAAGGTGCTGCTCGGGCAGGCAGCATGGGGTCGGCCGAGGCCACCACACCTTTTGGCATCACCATCGGGTTGTAGTTGATCGTCAGGCAGGGTCCGCCGCCGTCTTCAGAGACGGCGGTGATTTTCAGCAGACCCATGTTGACCTTTTTACGGCCCTCAGGCAGTGGAACCGTCGCGTTGTCAATTTTGTCACCCGGCAGGGCGAGTTCCAGATTGAAGTTGAAGGCGACTTTGCCATCTTTCACGCGTTGCCTGAGATCATCAAACAGAAAGCTGGCTCCCTTGGCCTTCGCTTCGTCGTCGGTCAAGCCCTGCAAGCCGCCGACCGGTTCAAAGATCCATTTGCCAAACTGCCGGTCACCGCTGGCATTGACAAACCCATACCCATGCACGCCCCAGTAATTGACGCTGCCAAAACTAGCAGGAACAGGCTGCGACGCATAGTGCTTGGCCTGCAGCAAGGTTTCGGGATTGGCGTCAGTAAACGCCTTAACTTTGGCCGGATCAGCCACCTTCGTTACTGGATCTGGCTGCCGGGCAATCAAGCCGTCCATCAGTTGTTGGGGTGAGGAAGCACCAAAAACAGGTGCAGAAATATTGCCCATGATCCATTGCTCGCCGTTAGGTAAATTAAACTGCAGAGCTAAGTTGCGCTGAGATTTTGCGTTGTCTGGGGCCTTTGGGTTGGCCCCGCCGACAGAAAAGCGTACCACTACTGGCACAGACCGGCCGCTGAATACGGATGATATCGACAGCGCTCTGGCGTCGGCGGTACCAGTAAACTCGCCCGTCGCGCAAATGCCCTTCGCACCCGAACGACGGTAGCCCTCAAACTTCCCTGTGGTGGCTTCAAATTGATTTACCATGGCGCCCGGGTCGTTGGCTGATGCGGCTGGCGCACCCGACGCGGTTTGGGCCATCGTGCTATTGGTCAACATGGATGTGGCCATGGCCACAGCAGCGAGAGTCAAGGTTTTCATCGGAGCAGCTCCTGGTGTTAATGAAAAATAAAAGCAAGCCGCTGTCAGCGGCTGACGCCTGAAAAAGTCGATTCTAAAGTCCAATTCTTACAGCATTCTTTAAAAATCGAACCAGTTACCATCCATTCCGACTAAACCATTCGCCTTTGACCATGACAATAAGTAGAAATTGGAATCTGACCCCATTTAAGGAGCGGGTTTGAGCCGCGCTTTGGTTATTGCACCCCAGCGGATCGGCGATGCCGTCATGACAGAGCCGCTGCTGCGCCGGTTGGCGGCTCGGGGGAACGCCTGACGGTGGGAGCGCTGCCCTACGGCGCATTACGCGGCACTGGCAGCACATATGGATATGGCCTGTCGCGCTACTGGGCACCGGCAAGGAGGCAGATTTGTGCGACGAGATTACAAACGCCGCCACTGACCGACAAAGCTGACCGTGTTTGCGTGGCCGGCTAGCCTAAGCATAAACTCCAACGGAGATATCACAGCATGTGTGGTCGCATCACGCCACGGGGTCTTTAGTTTTAATGAGGCTACCCGAGTTGGCTGCACTTAGGCTATTCGAGAAGTGCATAAGCATAGTAGTATTTTCTTAAAGAAATAACTCTTACCAATACTTCCAAAGTAACTTGCCATGCATCCCGTACTTGCACCACTCGCTGACTTAAAAACCGATCTAGTTGCGACTCGCCACCAGCTTCACAGCCACCCAGAACTTTCCTATCAAGAGGTTGCTACGGCGGAGTTAGTTGCTACCAAACTTGAGCGGTGGGGTTACACGGTCACCCGCAAAATCGGTGGTGAAGGCTTGGTGGCGCAACTGCGCAGTGGTACCGGCAAACGCAGTATTGGCCTGCGAGCCGATATGGATGCGTTACCGATTCATGAGGAAAACGAGTTTGCGCATCGAAGCCAAACCAGGGGTGTGATGCATGCTTGTGGGCATGATGGCCACACAACCATGTTGCTCGGTGCTGCAGCGCAGTTATCGCGAACCAAGAACTTTAATGGCACGGTGAATCTAATTTTTCAACCGGCGGAAGAAGCTGGCTTTGATAGCGGTGCGCAACGCATGATGAAAGACGGTTTATTCGAGCGTTTCCCTTGTGATGCGGTTTATGGTTTGCACAACACACCGGGTTTAGCAGTAGGTAAGTTTGGCTTTCGAAGCGGCGCATTTATGGCGGCGTGTGACACGGTGATCATTACCATTCACGGCAAGAGTGGACATGCGGCGCGGCCCCATTTATCGGTCGACCCCATCGTGATGGCGGGAAGCCTCATCATGGCATTGCAAACGGTTGTGTCTCGCAATATCGACCCAACCCAAACAGCCGTGGTAACGATTGGTGTGCTGCGCAGTGGCAATGTTGCCAATGTCATTCCCGATACTGCGAGGTTAGAACTGAGCGTTCGCTCGTTTAGCCCACAGATACGCAACCTGCTACGGGAGCGCATCGAAAACCTAGCCCACCAACAATGCGGCAGCTATGGAGGCACAGCTGAGGTTGTGTACAAGGAAGGTTACCCAGTACTAGTTAACTCAGACTATGAAACCACTTTTGCAGCTGACGCTGCGCGTGAATTGTTTGGCACGGAGCAAGTGATTGAGCCGTATGAGTTGATCGCAGGTAGCGAAGACTTTGCTTATTTTCTTGAGCAAAAGCCCGGTTGCTTTTTTAGGTTAGGCAATGGCGCAACGCAAGCGGTGCACAACTCGCGCTATGACTTTAACGACGACAGTATTTTGATTGGCGCGGCCTTTTGGACGCGCCTTGTCGAAAAATACCTAAGCCACTAATTTACATACTCCTACGATATTCCCCACCCACTGAAAAAAGCGAGTGAGTAATTTCACCCAGTGAGCAAACTCGAACGGCGTCCATCAACACTTCAAACACGTTCTCGTTTTTAATCACTGCCTTTTGTAAACGATCGAGCATGGCTTTACTAGCAGCTGCGTTAGTCGATTGAAACTCGCCCAGGCGTTTTAACTGGCTTACTTTTTCTTCTTCCGTCGAACGCGCTAACTCTAATTCGCCATGCACTGCATCGCCCTTAGGATTTCTGAAGGTGTTCACGCCGATAATCGGGTACTCGCCCGTGTGCTTCAACATTTCATAATGCATTGATTCGTCTTGAATCTTGCCGCGTTGATAGCCTGTTTCCATTGCACCCAATACACCACCGCGATCAGCAATGCGTTCGAACTCCGAGAGCACTGCCTCCTCGACTAACTCGGTCAGCTCATCAATGATGAAACTGCCCTGATTCGGGTTCTCGTTTTTCGCAAGGCCCCATTCCCGATTGATGATGAGCTGAATTGCCATGGCACGTCGAACACTTTCTGTTGTCGGCGTGGTAATTGCTTCATCATAGGCATTGGTGTGCAAACTATTTGCCGAATCGTAGGTCGCAATCAAGGCTTGCAAAGTGGTGCGAATGTCGTTGAAATCGATCTCTTGCGCATGCAAACTACGGCCGGAGGTTTGGCAGTGGTATTTCAGCTTTTGGCTTCTATCATTCGCGCCGTATTTTTCCTTCATCGCAACTGCCCAAATGCGGCGAGCGACACGGCCAATCACGGTGTACTCAGGGTCCATACCGTTGCTAAAGAAGAAACTTAAATTCTGTGCGAAATCGTCAATCTTCATGCCTCTTGCGAGGTAAGCTTCGACGAAGGTAAAGCCGTTGCTCAAGGTAAAGGCGAGCTGCGAAATCGGGTTCGCACCGGCTTCGGCAATGTGATAACCGCTAATACTCACCGAGTAAAAGTTTCGAATTTGGTTGTTCACAAAATACTGCTGAATATCGCCCATTACCTTCAAGCTAAATTCGGTGGAGAAGATGCAAGTGTTTTGGCCTTGGTCTTCCTTCAGAATGTCGGCTTGCACAGTGCCGCGCACGGTTTGTAGAGTGCGTGCTTTTAGCTGTGCATATTCTTCAGCATTTGGTGCACGATTATTTTCGGCCACAAACACATCAACTTGCTGATCAATCGCGGTGTTCATAAACATCGCAAGAATGGTTGGCGCAGGGCCATTAATCGTCATGCTCACGCTGGTGGTTGGGCTGCATAAATCGAAGCCTGAATACAGCACCTTCATGTCCTCGAGGGTAGCGATACTCACCCCTGAGTTACCAACCTTGCCGTAGATATCTGGCCGCAATGCCGGGTCATTGCCATAGAGGGTGACACTATCAAATGCGGTTGAAAGGCGCTTCGCCGCCATACCTTCACTCACCACTTTGAAGCGACGATTGGTGCGGAAAGCATCACCTTCACCAGCAAACATTCGGGTTGGGTCTTCGCCTTCGCGTTTGAATGGAAACACGCCGGCGGTGAATGGATAGTAGCCAGGTACGTTTTCCAGCATCAACCACTTCAGCAGTTCGCCATGATCCTCATATTGCGGCAAAGCCACTTTACTAATCTTGGTGCCTGAGAGCGAGCTATGTTTGAGTTCGGTGCGAAGTTCTTTATCGCGAATCTTCACGATTTGCACGTCGCCTGAATAACTCTCTTTGAGCGCAGGCCAATTTTGCAGGTGGGCACGCGCATCTGCGTCGAGTTTTTCTGCTCTGGCAATAGCTAAATCTTCGAGCGCTTGCAGGGCCTTCAGTTTGCCCCGATCGGCTTCTTGCAGCATGCGCTGGCTTTCGCGCAATTGCTGCACTTCTCTGGCTAGTTGGGCTTGTTTGCGGGCTCGATTTTTATAGCC
>JAYWIG010000264.1:0-9113 GCA_043789035.1 Betaproteobacteria bacterium | reverse complement strand
TATTGGCTTTGGTGCGGCACTCGTAAGTAATTTCACCGATTCCGACGGTTTCCAGCATTACTCTGTGGCCGGCCGGGACGCGCACTTCAGCAGGTATTGTGGCCTGATCAAATATGGGAGCGGTCATTTGTTGCGTAGCGCAGCCTGAGATGATAAGTGGCAGTGCCATTGATAAGGCGGCAGAGATTTTTGACACACATGGGCGAGTTCTTTGAATCATTGGGTACTCCTTCGTAGATAACGCATCTAATACGAGAGAAACACCCTATTTGGATTCAACTACATAGTCGCTTGCAGTAATTGCCCTTTAAAAAGCACTGGCCCAACTGGCCCTTTTTCGCTTGGCACGCCACCTTTCGCTTCTAAACTCACAGCGAGTACTTCGGAGCTATCAAGCAATGTATTCGATACCTTCAAGCGCATAAGTTTCTCGCTATCAAGAACGCTTAAAGAGGTTGGCGCACCGCTTTTTGGAATTGACCAGAGTTGTAGAGACTTTTCGTCCGATTCTTTAAATTGACCAACCCGTTGTACGGCAATTTGGTTGTTTTTAGAATCGACTGTAATCAAGATGTTGGCATTCGATTTGTCATCGGCTAGCACAGCGACATAACGTAACTGGGGTGTAGCAGAAGCCACAGCGACAAGCGCCTGGTTTACTCGGTTAACCTGTGTGTATTGCTGCCAACCAATCAGCACTGACGCCGCAGTGGCCAAACCACCTGCCATCGCAACGCTTCTCCAACGATTAATCGTCGCACGTAATAATTTTTCGGCGCTATTGGCGAGTGCCATGAAGTCGCCGGCACGCGCGTTTTGAATCTCATTGTTTACCTTTCGCTCAATACTTGGCCATACATGAGCACTAGGCTCGACTTGAGGCACGAGCTCGATCATCGCTACCATGCGTTCTTGCCATAAAAGTAGGCTGGCTCGAACTGTAGCGCTTTGACGAGCGTAGTTTTCTAAACGTCTTCGAGCGCCACCTTTCATCGTGCCTAAAGCATAGGCTGCACATAGCTTATCGAGTAATTCAGGGTTGCTTCCAATGTTCACAGTAATTGCCCTAAATTGTTTTTAAGCGAAACGCGCCAGACAAGTACGCAATTGTTCTAAGCTGCGTCGAATCCATGTTTTGACGGTACCCAGCGGTAAGCTAAGTTGTGCTGCAAGTTCGCCGTGGCTTAAGTCTTTGAAATAAGCTTGCACTAAAACCTCTCTTGGTTTTGCCTCGATTTTCTTTAAGCACTCATGGAGTGCCCAAGCTTGCTCGCTTGCGAGTGCCGTATCCATAGGGCTTTCAGCGGCATCATCAATGGCCTGCATACCGTCATCATCAATATCGGCGCCTTGTAAATGCTTCTCGGTAGCGTTCTTGCGCACCACGTCAAGCGCTCTGCTGCGAACGATAATTCCCATCCATGCGATTGGTGGGCTAAGTGATTGTCGATAATCCTCCGCGATTCGCCAAATTTTTAGGTAAGCATCTTGCAAAATATCTTCGGCTTGTTCTCGATTGCCGATAATGCGCATTGCAATACCCAACATTTTTCCACTGGTTGCGGCGTAAAGTTTTTTTAGGGCTTCGGTGTCTTTTTTCGAGACCTGTTCGAGGAGTAGTACCAGCTGGTTGTCGTCAATAGCTGCATTCATTCGCGCTGCACTCCAGATAAATCAATTGATTATGGCCCTTTAACATTAAATTATGAGCTTACTAGAAACAAGTACGAAGCGAGTGGCGATTTGGATTCAATTATTTTTTAAAGTTCGGGAAAAATAGTGATTGACCTTCTATTTTGTAATTTGCAATGGCATTTTGGCCCTCTAGGGAAGTCACCCAGTCGATGAATTGTTGGCCAAGCTCGGCCTTTACGTGAGGATGTTTTTGTGGGTTCACCAACATAATTCCGTATTGGTTAAATAGTTTTGTGTCGCCCTCAAGAAGAATTTTCAAATCACCCCGATTCTTAAAAGATAGCCAAGTGCCTCGATCAACAAATGTGTAAGCATTCATTGCGCTGGCAATGTTCAAAGAAGCGCCCATGCCAGAACCAGTTTCTTTGTACCAACTGGATTTGTATTGAGCCGGATCGATGTTGGCTTCTTTCCAATACCTTAGCTCGGCAGCGTGGGTACCGCTTTTATCGCCACGAGAAACAAAGCTGGCCTGTTTTGAAGCAATTGCTTTAAAGCCCTCGATGACATCTTTTTTTCCCGCTAAATTTGCCTCATCTTGCTTAGGGCCGATGACGACAAAGTCGTTATACATTACGTCAAATCTGGTGACTCCGAAACCGTCAAAGACAAACTTTAGCTCCGCAGCCTTGTCGTGTACGAAGACAACATCTGCATCGCCTTTTTGTGCAGTGGCTAACGCTTGGCCTGTGCCTTGGGCGACAACGCGCACATCGATGCCTGTTTTCGCTTTAAAAATCGGCAAAAGGTGTTTAAAAAGACCAGAGTCCTGCGTGGAGGTTGTTGAGGCAACGATGATGAATTTATCTTGAGCGTATGCCAGCGGGAGCATCGCAATGTTTGTTGAAATCAAAATGAAGAAAAATATAGCTCTTAACATAGCAGATCACCCTTCAGGAATGCTTGCGCACTGGCGCTTGGAGTTTTGTGAAAGAAAGTATTGGCATCGCAATCGTCTTTGATACGGCCTTGATGTAAAAAGATGATTCTGTCGGCCAGGCGATTGGCCTGCCCTAAGTCGTGGCTGGTCATGACAATGGTGGTACCGACTGAATGAATGGCTTGAATAGTCGTTTCGACACTCTTAGTTGCGCTCGGGTCTAGACTTGCGCAAGGTTCATCGAGAAAGAGTATTTCTGGTTCGATAGCCCAAGCGCGTGCCAACGCAATTCTTTGTTGTTCACCCCCGGAGCATTGACGGGCTTGGCGATGAGCCAAATGGGCGATACCTGATTTTTCGAGAGTTTGTAGAGCGATTCTATGAATATCGCCTTTAAACTTACCTGACACTTGTAGGGCAAATTCGATGTTGGCCAGCACCGAGCGCCTTAACATTATGGGTTTTTGAAAAACCATCGCTTGGGCGTTTGGGTTCATGCTCGCCCATTGAACCGTACCAGTGCTTGGCGGCAAAAGCCCGTGCATGATACGAAGCAAAATACTTTTACCGGCACCATTTGGCCCCAAGATGATGGTACGAGTGTGTGGCGTCACAGTTAGGTTAATGTTGCCCAGTATTTCAAGTGGGCTGGTCGCAGACGATGCTCGATAGCCAATGTCGATAAGTTGCAAAGGTAATGTACTAGTCGTTGCTATACTCAAAGCTTCACCCTTAGCGTCACCCATAGCGTTTCAATGCGCGAGTTTTGATCACTTGGGCAAGTCCATTCACTATGACGATCAAGGCAATCAGAATAAGGCCTAACGCGATAGCCAGCGGTAAGTCACCTTTGCTGGTTTCGAGCGCGATGGCCGTTGTCATCACACGAGTAACGCCATCGATATTGCCGCCAACAATCATGACCGCACCAACTTCGGCAGCGGCACGGCCAAAGCCAGCCAATATCGCGGTCAATAAAGTAAAGCGGGTATCTGATATAAGTGCCAGCATGGATTGCCAACGAGTAGCTCGTAACGACGTGAGTTGTTCGGCATACTCTACCCATGCATCTTCAATCACTTGCCGCACAAGTGCTGCAATGATTGGGAATATCAGAAGCGTCTGTGCTACGACCATCGCCGATGGCGTAAAAAGAAGCCCCATTGAGCCTAAAGGCCCAGCTCTTGAAAGCAGCAGGTAAACCAAGAGGCCCACGACGACGGGTGGTAGGCCCATTAGACCATTGAGTGTTGCGATCACTATGCCGCGCCCTCGGAACCGTGCGAGTGCTAGCCACGCACCCAGTGGCAGGGCAATAGCTGACGCAATTACAACCGAAAGCCCGCTCACCTTAACGCTTAGCCACACGATGGATAGGAGCGATTCGTCGAGCGAGGAAGTAAGCTCAATGGCTTTTACGAAGGCGGAATTCAGGTCGGACATTGGGATATTGGTCAGTGGAGGATAGTAATATCCTGCGATTTACCCTAATTCTGTAAAATTTGCAGGTTTAAGCATACAAAAATCATAGAATCACCCCTATGCAACCATTAATGAGCACCAAAGAAGTAGCCGAGTATCTACGTTTGAAGGAGCGTAAAATTTATGATTTAGTTGCACAAAGAACCATTCCGCATTCTCGAGTATCAGGAAAACTGCTTTTTCCTCGGGTGTTAATTGACGAATGGGTAAAAAAAGGCTTAGCTGGTAATCTCGTTATAAGCTCTAGAAATGCTCCGGCAGTGATTGCGGGCAGCAGCGATCCACTTCTCGAATGGGCTATTCGGGAATCTCGCTGTGGCCTAGCGAGCATGACTTACGGTAGCTCCGATGGCTTTCATCGACTGATCGCTGGTGAGGCATGTGCTGCGGCTATTCATTTGCCGTCAACGCACTCGCTCTTCGGTGAGCAACCCAATCAAGCGGCGGCAAAGAATCGGCTTGGCCATTTGGATTGTGTTTTATTACGTTGGGCTGAGCGTGAACAAGGTTTAGTGGTTGCACCCAATAATCCGAAGAAGATTCGTGCAATACTCGACCTAAAACGAAAGGGAGTAAAAACAATCGCTAGGCAACCCGGAGCAGGCAGTTACCTATTACTCTTAGAGTTATTGAATGGGCAAGCTATCGCGTCCGAGTCGTTGCACTATGTGCAACCTATCGCTCAAACAGAAAGCGATATCGCGATGGCGATTCTCGATGGTCGCGCTGATGCTGGTTTGGCCGTGCGTGCTGTGGCTCAGCAGTTTCATTTGGAGTTTATTCCGCTTGCAAAAGAACACCTAGATATCGCAGTATTGAGGGCAAGTTACTTCGATACTCCGATGCAAAAACTCTTTGATTTTGCTAAAACCACCCAATTCAAGCGCTTTGTTAAATCACTTGCAGGGTACGATGTGAGTGAACTCGGCGCAGTGCTGTGGAATGCCTAATTTTGGAAAGATCTGGCCTATATGCCTAAAGAAAAAACAGCAATTGAAAGTGCGGCAGCGCTGCCCATCGCCGAGTCCGATGTAGTGTTTCAAACAGCGGCTGAATTGTTTGGTTTGCTCTCAACGCCGGTACGTCTAAAAATTCTGAGCGCTCTTTGCGATTCAGAAAAAAACGTATCGCAAATGCTACTCGAAATTCCGGTTTCGCAGCCGAATCTTTCGCAGCACTTGTCGGCGCTATACAAGGCGAAAGTTTTAGGCAAGAGGCGCGAGGGTGCGCAGATTTTTTACTACGTGATTAATGCCAATGCTGTAGCAATTTGTCGATCAGTCTGCACTCAAGTGGCCTTTGATTCCCTTTAAACCGCCCTTTAAACCGCATACACAGGGTCATGGGTTCTTAGGCTAACAGTAAACAACTGGCCAGAAAGAGGCGCGTTGTTTACTGATTCAACAGATTGCGATTGCCGCGCTGATGTTACAAAAATTTGTTCCTCATCGCCAAAACCTATAGCCAAATCAGTTGGGCAGGGCACTGGCAAGCTAACCACTTTGTCGATGCTGCCGTCTTTATGTAAACGCACGATTCCCCAGCCGTCTTTGAGCGCGGTCCAAACGCCACCATCCCTATCGACTGCAAGGCCGCACGGCGTTCCGGAACCCTTGGGGATATGAGCCAGTCGCCTAACGCCCTGTTGCCTTTGTTGCATCAAAATGATTTCGCCGTCATCGCTATTTAAGCCGTAAAGTGTTTCATCATCAGCGCTCCAAGCAAGGAAGTCTACTTTTTGATTGAGTGACCAAAATGGCTCGAATATTCCGCCTGGCTCCCAAGAGCCTACTCGAAATCGCTTCTCGCCAAAAGGTAAGCAAACAAAAAGTTTGCCGCTCGAATTTGTCGTGAGTGCGGTAGGTTTGCCTTCAGTCCATGGTGTGAGGGAGCCAATCTTGTGTTTTGCGGCAGGTTTCTCAATCGTCACATAGCCTTGGGCGAAACTTATCAATAAGGTGTCTTGTGCGAAGAGTGCCAACCCGGTGACTGGGTGATCTAGCTTGAGTAGCTCCTCGTCAAGTTGGCCTCGACAAATGCGAACTGTCGGAGCTAGAGAATCTGCCCAAAACATCACACTATTTTTACGTGACCAACATGGGAACTGACCATGAAAAGCCCAAGGCCCTTCGATAGCAATTGGTTCACCCAGCAGCGTGTTGTCGTTTTGAACAACGAGCTCAGCACCTACGCGACGTGCGGCATCAGCCACTTCGGGGCCTAAAATTTCTAGCCGTTCTCTGGTCATCCGAAAAGCTGGGCCTGCAACGCTCATCGCGCCTCTCACCTTGCCGGCAGAGTCAATAATTGGCGCTCCTACGCAACGAATGCCTTTGACAATTTCTTCATCATCGATGGAGTAGCCCCGAGCCGTGGTGATCTTGAGCTCTGCCAAAAGGCGGCGTTTATCGGTAATCGTAAACTCAGTGACAGGTTTCAACGAGATCGCTTTGATAAGCTTATCTCTTTGCTCGGTAGGTAAAGCCGACAGAATCGCCTTTCCTTGACTTGTGCAATGCAACGGTTTGCGTTGACCTAGTGCTGAGTTTGAGCGGTGGCTGTGAGCGCCATCGATTCGCTCTATGCCAAGCACTTCGTTGCCGTCTAATATCGCAAGGTAACTTGTTTCACCTGTTAAATCACGCAGCGCTCTGAGTTCGGAATTCGCGGCTGCCGCCAAATCGGGCATTGAATGGGCTTTTCGCGCAAACTCGAAGCATTTAAAGCCTAGGCAGTAAACCCTGCGAACTGGATCTCGTCGAATTAGTTCGCGGGCAGTCAGCGATGCTAACAATCGATATAGGGTAGTGCGTGGTAAGTGGAGGCGTTCGGCGAGTTCAACCTGGCTCAAACCTTGCGGGCTGGTGCCGATTGCATCTAATACGTCAAGCGCTTTTTCTAATGATGCCGTGCCTTCGCTTCGCTCAATGACTCTGCCATCGGGTAAACCGTTGGCTGGAGCGTTAATATCAGGCATATAAATCGATTCCACAAGTTGGGACAAAATAGAATGATAGTGGTTAATCCGGTAAGTCCCAAAATACCCTATGCTTCTACTATGAGTAGTTGTTCTCTTTGAAACCTGTTAATTGATCTATTGATAAACGCTTTTGGTGTTGTTGATATTTATTCCATAAATTGAAATTTATTTAAGACCATAATGACAAAAAAATCTTATGATTCAATGCGCAGCGCGCGCTGGCTAGCCCCGGACGACATTCGTTCTTTTGGGCATCGCTCCAGAGTAATGCAGCTGGGTTACGGTCCTGCCGACTGGGTAGGAAAGCCGGTGATTGCCGTGATTAATACTTGGAGCGACATTAACCCGTGCCACGGTCACTTTAAGCAGCGCGTCGAAGACGTCAAGCGTGGCGTGTTTCAGGCAGGTGGTTTTCCACTAGAGTTACCGGCGATTTCATTGTCTGAGCCGATAGTCAAACCGACCACTATGCTTTACCGCAATCTCTTAGCGATGGAAACTGAAGAGCTTATTCGTAGCCATCCTGTCGATGGTGTGGTGCTTATGGGCGGTTGCGATAAGACAACTCCTGGCTTAATCATGGGTGCGATTAGTGCTGGTGTGCCTTTAATCTACATGCCTGCCGGGCCAATGTTGCGCGGTAACTGGAAGGGAAAAGCATTAGGCTCGGGTTCTGATACCTGGAAGTATTGGGATGAACGCCGCGCTGGAAAAATTACCGCTGAAGATTGGTTAGAAGTTGAGGGCGGCATTGCGCGCAGCCCCGGCCACTGCATGACCATGGGCACCGCGAGCACGATGACAGGCATTGCCGAGGCCTGCGGGTTTAGCTTGCCGGGTGCGTCATCGATTCCAGCAAGTGATTCAAACCATGTGCGCATGGCTGCCGATAGCGGGCGCAGAATCGTTGATATGGTGTGGGAAGATTTAACCCCAGCGAAGATGTTGTCACGGGCTTCGTTTGAGAATGCGATTGTGGTGGCGATGGCGATGGGTTGCTCAACTAACGCGATTATTCATTTGGTTGGAATGTCTCGACGCGCAGGCCCTCACTGCGCCATTGGTTTAGAAGACTTTGATAAAGCTAGCCGCTTCGTGCCGGTGATCGCTAATATTCGCCCGAGTGGCGATACCTATTTGATGGAAGACTTCTACTACGCGGGTGGTATGAAGGCGATGATGAGTCGGCTCACCGGGCATTTGCAACTGAGCGCGTTAACCGTGACAGGAAAGTCGCTGGGTGAAAATATTGAAGGTGCGGAGGTTTATAACGACGATGTAATTCGACCCTTAAGTAACCCGATTTATGCTGAAGGTGCGCTCGCCGTATTGAAGGGCAACTTAGCGCCTGATGGATGCGTGATCAAGCCAAGTGCCTGTGCGCCTCAGTATTTAAAGCATACAGGCCCAGCGATTGTGTTTGATGATTATCCGAGCTTAAAGAAGGCGACGGACGACCCTGATCTCGATGTGACGGCCGATCATATTCTGATTCTCCGCAATGCCGGGCCTCAGGGCGGGCCAGGTATGCCAGAGTGGGGTATGTTGCCGATTCCTACGAAGTTAGTGAAGCAAGGCGTGCGCGATATGCTGCGAATTTCTGACTCTCGTATGAGCGGCACGAGCTATGGCGCTTGCATATTGCATGTGGCACCAGAGTCGTATATCGGTGGGCCGCTCGCTCTTGTAAAAACTGGTGACATGATTTCTGTTGATGTGCCAAATCGCACCATTAATTTGGTGGTGTCGGATGAGGAGCTTGCTAAGCGTAAAGCAGCTTGGGTACAACCTGCCAAACGTTTTGAGCGTGGTTTTGGTTGGATGTTCTCACGTCATATCATGCAAGCAGACCAAGGTTGCGATTTCGATTATCTTGAAACAACCTTCGGTGCACCGGTGCCAGAGCCCGATATATTTTAGATGAGTTCGTTATGCCATTAAGCTCAAGTACTCGCGAAAAGTTAATGGCTGTCAGTACGGCCACAGTTTGTACAGCACTTTTTAAGCGGGGCTTGAGAAACCAGTTTATTCAAGAAGTCACGCCTCTCAATGCCTCGCTACCGAATATGGTGGGTG
>JAYWIG010000263.1:0-9121 GCA_043789035.1 Betaproteobacteria bacterium | reverse complement strand
ACCTACAAAGGCATTCTGATCATCATGCCCATGCCGGTAAGGACTACCTGCACTTAAGCAGTATCTCTAGCGCCCCACAAATGCCTTACGGTTACAGCATTATGTTTCTCGCGGCGCTCTGCCCGCCCATCTGGCGCAAGTTAATGGATCACCGCATTCCAGCTCAATCGCGCGCGGTAAAGTAACTGCGTGCTTGTGCCGATACTTCTGCCGGGTCAAGGTCTTTAAGCTTATGATTACTCCAAACCTGCCGCCAGTATCTTGCGCCGGGCATGCCGTTACGTAACCCCAACATGTGCCTAGCAACGGCATACCAATGAACGCCCTTGGTCGCCTGCGCTTGCATATACACAACCATACTGTCTTCGATAGTATCCCGAGTAATCGCAGCAAATGTTGCTCCTTTAGTTTGAGCAAAAAACGCCTCATCCCATGTGGCTAGCCACCAAGGGTCGTGGTACGCCTGCCGGCCGATCATCACCCCGTCGACATGCTGCAAATGTTCAGCGACCTGTTCACTCGTAGTGATACCTCCATTAATCGACACATGCAAGTGTGGAAATTCTTGCTTTAAGCGATATACCAACTCATATCTGATAGGCGGAACATCACGATTTTGTTTTGGCGACAAACCTTTTAACCAAGCATTTCTAGAATGTATGATAAATTCATTGCAGCCCGCATCGGCAAGCGTGCCAACGAAATCGCGCATGAACTCATAACTCTCGATCTTGTCGATGCCTATTCTATGCTTCACTGTAACAGGAATCGATACCGCGTCTTTCATGGCTTTGACGCAATCGGCAACCAGTTTAGGTTCGGCCATCAGGCAAGCACCGAACGCGCCTCGCTGAACCCGTTCTGAAGGGCAACCACAATTAAGATTAATCTCCGCATAACCCCAGTTTTCCCCCAGCTTCGCAGCATTGGATAAATCAGCTGGCTCACTGCCACCTAACTGCAATGCCACTGGGTACTCTTGCTCTGAAAAATCTAAATGCCTAGCGACATCCCCGTGCAACAGAGCACCGGTTGTCACCATTTCGGTGTATAGCAAAGTGTTCTTCGAAAGAAGGCGATGAAAATAGCGACAGTGTTTATCTGTCCAATCCATCATTGGGGCAACACTTAGCCTACGCCCTCGGTCTAATGCCGTTAGATCGTGATCGGAGTGAGTAAGACTTCGGAGGGAATGCATATCAGACAAGGGGCTGCTAACCTTCTTAAAACAACAAAAATAAGTCGAACAAAAATTAAATTACCAGCAGGGAGCCTTATGAACTTACCAAACCTATCTAACCTCGACGAATATAGCCTTGCAAGCAAGACGAATTCTGCCTATTTTAAAGTCGCATCTTCAACCCCTACTTTCATTATTATCGACGATCAGCCATTGGAGGCACTCGGTTTAAAGGCAATGCTGCTGCAAACTCATACCGATGCATCTATTTTTATCGCAAGCAGCTACGCTAAAGGCGAAGAGCTTATCGCGGAGAAACTGATAGACGGGCGAATTGATCTCATACTCGCTTACATCGATTTGAAGGCAGAAACCTACCTCACGTCTATTGAACAATTACATCGAAAGTACCCCTACATTTGCCTAGCGGTTTCAGCGCCACTCAGTATGGAAATCACCCCAGCAAACTCGAATTTAGTATTGCAGTGCTTAGAGGCTGGTGCGGTTGGCTATGTGCCAAAGGCTTCGTCTATTGAGACGATCAAAAATGCGGTTCAAAGCGTGCTTAAAGGAAACATATACATTCCAACTGAAGTCATGAGGTTACAAGACTCCATAAACGTAGATGCGCAATCAGACTATCTCCCGACACACGAATTCGGCCTCGATGCGCAGGCGCAACCTTTCTCAGGTTTAGTGTCGCTTAGCAGCCGCCAATATTTACAATCACTCGCTGTAGAAGCTGGAAACACGTCATTCACACGCTATAACGGGGCAAAAGTTCGACCTATAAAGCCAGGCGTGCCCGCCGTCAAACAATCTAGAGCCACTATTACTGGCTTTGAAATTGGGCTAACCGGTAGACAAGTCGACGTACTTGATCTGATCTTGCTAGGGCTATCGAACAAACGAATTTGCAGAGAGTTAGACTTGGCTGAAGGCACGGTCAAAGTACATGTGAGTGCGGTACTTCGCGCCCTTGGCGCTAGAACGCGAACTGAAGCCGTGGTTGCTGCGGGTAATATTGGCCTGAAATCGAGAATTAAGGCCTAAGAATACGAAGTGGGTGACGACACCCCTTCCCCCAAAATTGGTATTTCCATCAGTGCGTCATACTAGAGGGCAAAACTAGCTATTTAGAACATCAACAAACTACGCCCTCATGAACGATTTCTTGCAACGCCTTACGGCACTTACCCCTGCTCGCCTTGGCGGCATTCGACGCGGCATTGAAAAAGAAAGCCTTCGTGCTTTGCCTGATGCCAGCCTTGCATTAACAGCCCATCCAAAAGCTTTAGGCTCAGCACTCACGCACCCCAGCATAACAACCGATTACAGTGAATCCCAGTTAGAACTGATTACCGGTGCTCACGCATTGGTTGACGATTGCGTTCACGAGCTAACGCAAACGCATCAATTCGTTTATCGAGCGTTGCTAGAACAAGGAAATGAGCAGCTCTGGGTATCAAGCATGCCTTGCGCCCTGCCCAGCGATGAAACAATTCCTATTGCTCGTTTCGGTACAAGCAACGTCGGCAGGGCTAAGAGTATCTATCGGGTTGGCTTAGGCCACCGATACGGAAGGCGCATGCAGACTATTTCGGGCATCCACTATAACTGGTCATTGCCCGGCGTTTACAGCGAAGATTATTTCGGTCTAATCCGAAATTTTCGACGCAACGCCTTTCTGCTCCTCTACCTATTTGGCGCATCCCCTGCGCTTTGCCCAAGTTTTGCGAAAGGCAGAGATCACGGCTTACAAACGTTGAGCGAGAAGTCGCTCTACATGCCATATGGCACATCTTTACGCATGGGCCGCCTAGGTTATCAAAGCGATGCGCAATCCACTCTGGCAGTAAGCTACAACAGCCTAGATGGCTACGCAGCCTCACTCAATGACGCACTTACTCGACCCTACCACGCCTATGAACCTATTGGCACCCGTACACCAGGTGGCGACTATCAACAACTTGCAACTACCTTGCTGCAAATTGAAAATGAATTTTACGGAACAATTCGGCCAAAACGCACAATTTTTCCTGGAGAGCGTCCGTTGCACGCATTACGTGAACGCGGTGTGGAGTATGTTGAAGTTCGTTTAATGGATTTAGACCCGTTTGAAACAGTCGGAATTAATGCACAAACCATGCGCTTTCTCGACGTATTTCTGCTGCACTGTTTATTATCGAATAGCCCGCCCGACAGCCGAGCTGAGATCGACGAGATAAAGCATAACCAACACCATACTGCCGCGCGCGGGCGAGAGCCAGGCTTAACATTGAAACGCTCTGGAGCCGAAGTAGCTTTGTCGAGTTGGGCGAGTGAAATTCTTGCTCAGTGCGAGCCCATTGCGGCAAGTCTTGACCAAGCGCATTGCTCAACTGACTATAGCCGAGCACTTACGATGGCTCACAACCGTCTGGCAGACCCATCTCAAACGCCTTCAGCACGAGTGCTTGCTGCCATGGCGGCAAGCCACGACAATAACTTCGTGTCATTCATTCAAACTCAGTCTCTAAAGGCAAAAAACGATTTACTCGCAATGCCTTGGAGCCCACTGGAGCAGGCGCAATTTGTAGCACTTACAGAAAAATCGCTCGCCGATCAGCGCGCAATCGAAGTGGCCGATGTACTTGATTTTGAAACCTATCGCAAACAATATATGTCACCGGAAAGACTATTGGTTTAAGAGCAGCTCAGCTACTGAGCTGAGCTGGTGAATTTTTTAAGCAGCAAGGATTACGCAAAATGAGCATGCCTATTTCTACAAACTCCATTCCTATCGATGGCCTTTCCCATGTGCGGGGCGACACATCGCTAAGTTTGACAGAAATCACTATCCCTCAGTTTTTTGAGCAAACTAGAAAGCTACATGGCACTAAGTTAGCAGCGGTATTTTGTGCTGAAAATATTCGTTGGACTTGGAATGAACTCGCCGATGAAATAGATAAATTGGCTGCGAGATTAATTGACATCGGAATCGTGCAGGGTGATAGGGTCGGTATTTGGTCACCCAATCGCAGTGAATGGCTGCTTACCCAATTCGCAACCGCAAGAATTGGCGCAGTTTTAGTGAACATTAATCCAGCCTACCGATTGAGTGAGTTGGAATATGCGCTTAACAAAGTGCAGATGAAAGCGATAGTGATTGCTGAATCATTTAAGAGCAGCGATTACATCAGTATGATGCAAGCACTTTGGGCAGAAAAACTACCACACCTAAAAACCATTATTAAGGTTGGCAAATCCCAAGTACCTGGCATGTTGAACTTCGCTGATGTCATGGCGAACGGTACGGAAAAGTTGCGTGACCGGTTAGATGAATTATCTAAAAATCTCAACCCCCATGATGCGATCAATATTCAATTTACCAGCGGTACAACTGGCAATCCCAAGGGCGCAACCTTATCGCATTACAACATTGTCAATAACGCAATCGCTGTGGCAAAGGCGATGCAATTAAGCCAAAAGGATAAACTTTGCATACCTGTGCCTCTGTACCATTGTTTTGGCATGGTTCTAGGCGTTCTAGCATGCGTCAGCAATGGCTCTGCGATGGTGTTTCCGAGTGAAGGCTTCGACCCAGTTTTAACGTTACAGGCAGTGTCTGAAGAGCAATGCACTGCGCTGCACGGCGTACCTACCATGTTTATCGCCCAGCTTGAGCACCCTGATTTCGCCAAGTTCAATGTAAAGAGCTTACGCACGGGAATTATGGCTGGTGCTCCCTGCCCCATAGCAACAATGAAACGTGTTGTGGCCGACATGGGCATGAGCGAAGTCACCATCGCTTACGGAATGACGGAGACAAGTCCCGTATCCTTCCAAAGTGCTGCCGATGATTCTTTGGAAAAACGTGTATCTACCGTAGGGCGAGTCCTTCCGCATCTTGAAGTAAAAATCATTGATGAACAGGGGCAAATCGTAAAAGTCGGGCAAAAAGGAGAGCTCTGCACTAAAGGCTATTCGGTGATGAAGGGCTATTGGGATGAATCGGTACGAACAGCCGAATCGATTCAAGACGGCTGGATGCATACCGGTGACTTAGCAACCATCGATGAGCAAGGCTTTTGCAACATCGTTGGCCGAGTCAAAGATATGTTGATTCGCGGGGGTGAAAACGTATTTCCTCGTGAGGTAGAGGAGTACTTGTTTAAGCACCCGAAAATTCAAGAAGTACAAGTATTTGGTGTTCCCGATAATAAATATGGTGAGCAAGTCGCGTGCTGGGTCGTCTTAAAGCCAAACCAAATAAGCACAGAGCAAGAAATTCGCGATTTTTGCCATGGCCAGATAGCACATTACAAGATTCCCCACTATGTACGCTTCGTGGACCAGTTACCAATGACGGTCACAGGTAAGCCACAAAAATTCGTGATGCGCGATGCAATGATTCGTGAATTAGGTATCGCTATTGCCAAGACGGCGTAGAAGTGAGGACTAAATGCTTGATAATGAGGTCACTTGACAGTCGAACTGGTCGAGATCACTTTTAAAATCGTCACTATTCAAATAAGCATACTCAGCCACACGAGCTGCACTAATACTATCGTTAGCATTTCCGTTCAAGCTGGGATGGCACATGATAAGGTCACCTCTTTGAATGTTCTCTAACCAGAATTTCATAAAAGCGCGATATCTGTTTTGGGAATCAGTAAAGTCATAGACCCCGAACAGGCGGCTGTTACACGGAAAGCCCGCTCTGCCTAAGCTGTCCGCAAAGCGTTTACCTCCCAAACTAACAATCACTTGTGGCTTAATGACTTCGAGAGATTTTACGAAACTAGGTCTCTGCTCGACCGCATGTACAAGGGTACTTCGCAGCCAAATTGAATTTGTTGCATAACGTCTAGATAGCTCTTCTAAAAGCAGATTTGAAATGACAGGCAATTGATGAATATGTTGATGGCCATCAACATACATCGGCTGCCGGTTCATTGCATCTTCAAATGCATCGAGTTGGGCACAAATTTCTTCTCGAATTGCTACTGGATTGAGCAGCCCAGTGTAGCATCTAGCAATGAGCTCGATCAATGAAAACCGAGATTTTGGCCGCAATGGATACTCGGTAAAATCCAGATGCAAACCAACATCGATGTGTGATAGTTTTGTTTGCCCCAGTAACTTGCTACCATCGCTCCATGAGGGCGCCCCGACCATGCATCCTATCGCGCTTAAGCGTTTAGTCTGTGCCAAATTTAAACTGGCTTGGTTAACCCCGGGATTTAAGCCAAAATCGTCCGCTGCCACACAAATGCCTTTGCTGGGCCGTGCTGGAGAATCAAAATTAATATGATGAATAGAGTTGTCGCGAGAAATAGACATAAAGAAATACTACGGTTTATTGCCGTCGGTTGCGCCGCAGCTACGACGCATTTTGTCACCGTTTATACACTGGTAGAGTACTGGCAAATCGCTCCAAGTCTTTCGAATATTAGTGGATGGTTAGTCGCATTTATCGTATCTTTTATCGGACACTTCTTTATTACTTTCAAAAACCATAGAAACCCACCGGCAAAGACAATTGCTCGGTTCTTTGCGTTATCACTGAGCGGCTTTTTATTGAATGAAACCGCCTATCTGATGCTACTTCAATGGACCAATATTCACTATGCCGTTAACCTCTTTATTGTTCTATTAGGAGTTGCGGTGTTTACCTACTGCGTAAGTCGGCAATGGGTTTTCTTTCGCATTTCAGAATAGCCGCCGTTTCTGGAAGCTCTCGATTGATTAGCCATAATTTTTTATCATCGAATGTTCCTATGAGTTCGGCTGTTGCTAAATTCTTTTCTAAGCGCACTATCGCTGAGCTTGCGACTATCCAAGATCTAGGTGAATCGCACAGCCGATTGCCTAAGTCACCGATATCAAGCAATGTTTTAGCGCCTGTCATTTGGCCAAATCGTCGGGCATCGAACAACTCTTTTCGCCAATCATCCTTCATAGCTTTTCCAAATTGAGCCCAAGAATCCACTACGATCATGGGCGCTTGCAGACCCGCATAAAAAGGTAAATCATAGGTATAGTTATTGATTAAGAATACTGGCTCATCGCGCTGTAAACGTTTTAACAAAACCGACGCCATCTCTTTTGATGACTTTTCGGTATGCAATGAAAACCAGGCAACGACAGACCAAGAAATTAGCAGGCCTAGTATGGCACTGAAGGCCAACTTTTTTAATCCGTTTTTTGTCGCCTGGATACGCATTGAAATGAGATACACAAGCGGCACCATCGCGGGCAAGACATAACCAATTAGCTTAGAACTTGGTATCGAGAAAAAAAGCAAGATCGACAGCAGCCAAACCCACATTAGCAATCGTATTTTTACCTCGATCGGATCACCTAGGTTCGTCAATATACTTTCAATCTGCCCCGACCGACTTCTTGAACGTAACGATGCCAGCAGCCACGGCCACCAGGGTAAAGTAACAAGCATTAAAACTAGGAAATAAAAGTAGACAGGACGAACATTGTTGAAAGTCGAAGAAGTAAAACGTTTAAAGTGCTGTTCTATAAAGAAGTATTGGCTAAACCCGTCATATCGCATCTGCATAGCTATAAACCAAGGGCTTGCGATACCTAAAAAAAGTAAAACTCCAGGTATCGACACAAGTTTCCATAGTACTCGCCACTGGGCTGAAATCAGTAACCAACTGACGATAATCACACCCGGCAAAACTACACCGATTAAGCCTTTAGCCAGCAGGCCAAGCGCGGCAAATGCGTAAGCGCCCAACAACCATGTTTTATAAGACTTGTTCTGAGTGATAAGAAAGCAGGTATGCGCTAACAACAGCGTGGTAACGGAAATCAAACCCGCGACCAACATATCTAAATTGGCATACTGAGCACCTAAAAACCATGCGGGGAATGCCAACAGAGTAATCAGCAAAGTAAAAGCGAAGTCTTTATTCAACCAAAACCGCACAAAAAAATACGCAGACATGCAACCAATAAAGCCTCCAAAGATCGGCGCAATGCGACCAGCAAACTCGATTGGCCCAAATACCGAGAGCGGAACGGCTGTAATCCAGTAAAAGAGCGGAGGTTTATGAAAAAACGGCAACCCGTTAAGCATTGGTACGGCCCAATCACCGTTTCGTACCATCTCCCAAGCCACCCCGACATAGCGGCCTTCGTCAGGCATGGCCAGGGGCCGTAGCCAAGCAGTAAAGCTCAGCAAGAACAGCACCAATGCACAAACGAATAGAACATGCTTAGAAGCAAACTTAGCAAGCAATGTCATAAATACTTTTTTGTTTGAGACCTGAGCCTGTATCTTGTTTCACAACATATACCGGCCTTTGCTTTACTTCTTCAAAGACTCGACCAACATATTCGCCAATGACGCCTATGGATATCAACTGAATGCCGCAAAACAAAAGCAAACAAACAACAATGGTGGTCCAGCCGCTGACTGGGTTGCTGTAAGCCAAGTGATCGATAGTGATCGCTGCACCGTAAACAAAACCAAGTATCGCAATAACAAAGCCTATGGTACTCACCGCCTTAAGCGGCCACATGGTAAACAATGTCAATCCGTCAACTGACATTCGTAAAAGTGCCAACGGCCCGAAAGTTGACTTCCCATTGCCTCGCACTGAAGGAATGTAGGGCAGTGCTACGGCGTTGAAACCCACCCAGGCATATAGCCCCTTCATAAAACGGTTTCTTTCAGGTAAGGCCAAAAGCGAATCGACCACTTTTCTATCCATCAATCGAAAGTCACCTGCGCCAGAAGGCACTTCAAACCTCGAAGCCATGTTCAGAAGCGAGTAAAAAGCACTAGTTGCCCAACGCTTTGTAGGCCTTTCATCGTCTCGATTCATGCGCAAGGCGTACACAACGTCAGCGCCGGCTCGCCACTTAGCTAAGAATTCGTGAATCATGGCTGGTGGATGCTGTAAATCAGCATCTAAGATAACAACAACCTCGCCC
>JAYWIG010000262.1:0-2586 GCA_043789035.1 Betaproteobacteria bacterium | reverse complement strand
GCTTTTGTTGCCCGCCCACTTGGCCCGCTAAAGCTCTTGCTATGTGCATCGCCGGCTTACTTGAAGGCCAACGGTGTGCCCAAGGCTATTGAGGAATTATCGAAGCATGCGCTTTTACAATTGCAGACAACTGGGCGAGAGCAAGCGACACCTGTATTTGCACAAACTTCGAAAGGCGCAGAGAACAGAATGCAAATGTTGCAATTTGCTCCGCGCTTTGTTTGCAATGATTTCAATAGTTTGCTGCGTGGCTGTACTGATGGACTAGGGATTGCGCAACTACCTATGCCATTAGCGTTGGCAGCTTTGAAAAGTGGCCGGCTTAAAACTTTTCTACCTGAAGTGGTGCCCCAAGGTTGGCAGCTGTTTATTCATTACCCAAGTCGCAAACAAGTGCCTGCCAGAGTGAGAGCTTTCGTGGATTTTTGCCTAGAGCATTTAGGAAATCACGCTGATTTAAATGCCGACACGAAAGCATTTATTGCTCGCAAGTAATTTCGAAAGCGCTGGCTTGTCATCAAAATTTCGAATATAAAAGGCAGATACGCGGTAATGGCCCTACGCGATGTACGTTGCTGTCGAAACTACCTAAGCACGATGTTCCTGTTTGATGTTCTGACACTTATGTACAGTGTTTTTAAGAAAGAGAACGGCAGATCGTGAGCGCGTGGTTAAGTATTTCGATTGGGCTTGTATTGTTGTTGGCAGGTGGAGAGCTCTTGGTTCGTGGGGCCGTAGCGTCAGCGAAATCTCTTGGTGTGTCGCCGCTGCTTATTGGCTTAACTTTGGTTGGGTTTGGCACTTCCACCCCCGAGCTGGTTACCAGCGTAACTGCGGCCCTTGATGGTTCTCCGGGCATTGCAGTGGGCAATTTTTTCGGTTCGAACATCGCCAATATTATGTTGATTCTTGGTTTGTCAGCGGTGATCTACCCGCTAGCTGTGAACCCCAAAGGCTTTAAACGCGACGCCATCATGCTGATTGCATCAGCCTTTGCCTGTTTGGCCGTTGTTTTGTATGGTCGCATTGGGCCTTTCATTGGCTTCGGCTTTATTGCGAGCTTGATTGCCTACGTCGTTTATGTATATCTGCAGGAAAAGAGTACGCCTGATGAAGCCGCCGTTGTAGCTGAACATCGAGCGGAAGATGCGCGCAAAGGGCCTCATAAAATGGCGTTATCGGTAGGTATGGCCATCGCTGGTATAGCCATTACTATTTTTGGGGCGAAGTTTTTGGTCGATGGTGCGATAGGGCTGGCTAGGGGCCTTGGCGTATCGGACACGATTATTGGGTTAACAATCGTGGCAGTCGGAACTTCGATGCCGGAATTCGTAACATCCGTGATGGCAGCAATTCGTAAGCATGCCGACGTTGCTTATGGCAATATTATCGGTTCCAATATTTTTAATGTGTTGTTCATTTTGGGCACGACTGCGCTTATTAAACCGACCCAGATTCCAGCACAGATTGCGAATTTCGATATTTGGGTGATGATGGCAGCCACAGGCCTGCTGGTTCTATTTGCAAGAACCGGAATAAAGTTACAACGTTGGAAAGGTTTTGCGTTCATCGGTGGGTATGGTGCCTATACCGCTTATTTAATCCCTATCGCTTAAAGAATAGTTTCGTCATGTCATCTGTTGCTACTGATAAAAAGGTATTAGGTTTTTTGCCGCAAGAAGCAGTTCCTGGTGCCTTACTCGTTTTTACCGCCGCGCTTGCAATGGTTGTGGTTAATTCTCCATTGGGGCCTCTTTACCAATCGATACTAGCCACGCCATTTACGATAGGCCCGACCGGCAGTGGCATAGAGATGAAAGTTTCCTATTGGATCAAGAATGCGCTCATGGCCATCTTCTTTTTCTTTGTTGGTTTGGAGTTAAAGCGCGAGATGTTGGAAGGCCAGCTTTCCGATCCTAAGGCCGCGATGTTACCGATTCTTGCTGCCGTTGGTGGAATAGCGGTGCCAGCCGCTATATTTGTTTTGTTTGCCGGCAGTGCTGGCTACGGGAGCGGTTGGGCCATCCCGTCGGCAACAGATATTGCCTTCGCATTGGGTGTTTTATCTCTGCTCGGTAACCGAGTGCCAGCCGCATTGAAAGCTTTTTTGTTGGCGGTCGCTGTGGTGGACGACTTAGGTGCCATCGTTATCGTGGCTTTCTTCTATACCGAGGAAGTGTTTATCAATTACCTTGCCATGGCCGTTGCGGGTTTGGCCGTGCTTATCGTGATGAATCGCTTAAAAATAGCATCCATTGGGCTATATATTTTGGTGGGTGTGTTCTTGTGGACGTTTATGCATAAGTCTGGCATTAGTGCGACGATTGCTGGCGTACTGGTCGCAGCATGCGTGCCGTTGAAAAGCAAGTCGGGCAGTAGCCCTTTGCATGAAGCTGAGCATGTGTTTCGGCCATGGGTATTGTTTGGAATCATGCCGGTATTTGCGTTTGCTAACGCAGGTATCAGTTTAGAGGGGGCTAGCCAGTACTTCACTCATCCGATTACTTTAGGAGCCGCTTTAGGCCTTGCTTTGGGTAAGCCTATTGGCATCACAGCTGCAACCTATTTGGGCGCTTTGCTCATGAA
>JAYWIG010000261.1:0-9128 GCA_043789035.1 Betaproteobacteria bacterium | reverse complement strand
AGGAGCGCAAGGCCATTGCGCATTACCTGTCGAGTAGCGATGAGCAGCGAGAGCCGTGCTGCCCTGAGCTTTTCATCATCGACCAAGAACCTTTCAGCATTATAGTAACTATGAAGATCCGCGCTTAAGTCCTTCAAATAAAAGGCAATTGCATGTGGGGCAAGGTCGTCGCAGGCTGATTTAATCACCTCCGGGTAATCCCCTAATCGTGCTGCCAATGCGAACTCTCTAGGGGCTACTAATGGTGAAAGATCGGCTGCCTTAAGGGCTTCTATTTGGTCATTGACCCCTGCTTGCGTGAGAACCGAGCAAATACGAGCGTGGGCATACTGAATGTAGTACACCGGGTTTTCGTCCGATTTCGACAGCGCTAAATTGACATCGAAGATGAATTCGGTATCGGCTTTACGGGAAAGCAGGAAGAAACGCACGGCATCGCGGCCGGCAGAAGGGTTGTCCGGGTTTTCGCCACCGCTCCACTCGATCAAATCGCGCAAAGTAACGTAAGAACCCGCTCGTTTAGAGATTTTCACCTCTTCGCCATCTTTCATGACGGTGACCATTTTGTGCAGCACGTAATCCGGAAAGCCTTCGGGAATGCCCGCGCCAGCCGCTTGCAAGCCAGCACGCACTCTAGCAATCGTGCCGTGATGGTCTGAGCCCTGAACATTAATTGCTTTCCCGAAGCCGCGTTCATACTTCGCTAAATGATAGGCAACATCGGGAACAAAGTAGGTGTACCCACCGCCCTTTTCGGCCGCTTTACGCATCACCCTATCTTTATCGTCGCCGTATTCAGTACTACGAAGCCACAGCGCACCGCCGTCTTCGAAAGTTTTACCAGCAGCCACTAAAGCAGTCACGGCCTTTTCGACTCGGCCACTGCTATACAAGGAGGACTCTAGGTAATAGTTATCGAACTTCACACCGAAGGCTTGCAAGTCGAGGTCTTGTTCACGCCGCAGGTAAGCCACCGCGAATTCGCGAATAGCGTCTAAGTCTTCAACATCGCCTTTCGCCTGGACTGGCGCAACTTTTTCAGCGCTTACCGATTGTTTGGCAAGATAACTCTGAGCAATGTCAGCAATATAGTCACCGCGATAACCTTCAGGCGGGAAGTCTGCATCATCAGGCGCGAACCCTTTGGCACGCGCTTGAACCGAAAGCGCAAGCTTATTAATTTGCTCACCAGCGTCGTTGTAGTAAAACTCACGGCTGACGGCATAGCCATTGGCTGCCAACAAAGACGCCATCGCATCGCCTAAAGCACCTTGTCTGCCATGGCCCACATGCAGCGGGCCAGTGGGGTTAGCAGACACAAACTCAACCATTACTTTTCTGGCCTCGCCTTGCACTAACCCTCGGCTATTAGTGCCAAAGCAATGAGCTTGCGCGTGAATCGTGTTCACCACCGACATTTTGCTTGCGGTGGTTAACCGAATGTTAATGAAACCGGGGCCAGCGATTTCAAGCGCAGAAATCAGCTTGCCACCATCAATGGCCCGTACTTTTTCGAGTAACTGGCCGGCAACTTCTCTAGGGTTGCTCTTCAACATCTTGGCCAACTGCATCGCTAGGTTACAAGCAAAGTCACCATGCTCTGGCATACGTGGGCGTTCAATTTGCACCACGGGTTGGGCGGCGTTGGCGGGCAAAAGGCTCTGCACGGCTTGCGCGAAGTAGGCAGCGAGTTGATCTTTGTTATTCTGTGGGGAGCTCATTGAGATAGTCTTTTTCAGTTTCTACTCTATATTTTATCTGCCCATGCCTACCCCACTACTAGATCTCGACCATATCGTCATCGCTACTCTCGACTTAGAGGCAACGGCAGCACAGCTTGAAGACCAATGGGGCGCTAAATTTGCCGGAGGTGGCCAGCACTTGGGCTATGGCACTCACAACCGCGTCATGAAACTCGATTCGGTGGCCGATTTACATTGCGACGGCGCTCAAAGTACTACCGAACTTGTTTACATCGAACTAGTGGCACCCGATCCAACACAACCCGAACCAAATCGACCACGCCTATTTGATCTCGATAACCCCGTGATGCGTGCCAAGTTGGCAGAAAAACCTCGGCTTATCCATTTTGTTGCTCGCTGTGCCGATTTGAACCAAGCCCTAAGTGAGTGTGGCTACAACCCTGGCGTGCCTACTCCGATGACACGCGGGGAATTGGCTTGGTCGATTACGCTACCCACCGATGGAAAACCAGCAGACGGGATTTTGCCAACCTTAATTCAGTGGCCGGACATGGCTAAACACCCTGCAGCAAAAATGCCAGATTCTGGCGTGAGTATGGTGTTTTTTGCCGTGGCAGCGCCTGAACCCATCATCAAAACGCTAAAAGCAACCGGCCTGCAATTCGTACCGGCACAGAACCCAACCACCATGCTTAGAGCGGAGCTAGTAACTCCCAAGGGAATTGTGGTGTTGGGTTAAACCAGCTAAGCTAAAGAATATGAACCAAACCCCCATAAAAATGCAACGCGCTGACCTATCTTCCACTTCATTTTGGGCGATTTTGATTGGCGCGGCGATGATGCTGACGCTCGCCATGGGTATGCGTCAAAGCTTAGGCCTTTTCCAACCGCATATCGTGAAAGATCTCGGCATTACTGTGGCCGACTTTTCGTTTGCTATTGCGCTACAAAATATTATCTGGGGCTTGACCCAACCATTCGTTGGAATGATGGTTGATAAGTATGGCGCACGGCCTATCGCCATTACCGGCGCACTGATTTACGCCGCTGGTTTAGTGATTGCATTGAATGCCACTTCGACCTTGACTCTGACATTAGGCATTGGGGTTTGTATAGGGTTAGCGCTGTCTTGCTGTGCATCGAATGTCGCGATGAGCGTTACATCGCGTACGGTGTCGGCAGCACAACGCAGCTTTGCGATGGGCGCTGTATCGGCAGCCGGTTCGCTTGGACTAATGATTGCATCTCCACTTGCGCAAGGCCTGATTAGCAGTAGCGGCTGGGCAACTGGCTTAATCGCATTCATTTGCTTGGCAGCAGTGATGATTCCGGCCGCGTTTTTCGCCGGCGGTGCGGACAAGATTCAAATTGAAAAGGTGGCTGGCCCTGCGCAATCCATAGGCCAAGCCGTGAAAGAAGCCACATCCCACCCCGGTTTCGTCGTGATGGCAGTGGCATTTTTCGTATGCGGTTTGCAGCTGGTATTCATCACTACTCACTTACCCACTTATCTCTCGATTTGCGGTATCGACCCCTCGGTGGGGGCACAAGCACTCGCTCTCATCGGATTGTTCAACGCTTTCGGTTCGCTAGCTTTTGGCTGGCTAGGCGGGCGCTACTCGAAACGCTTTTTGCTTGGCGGTATCTACGTGCTGCGTTCAATCATCATCACCGCCTATTTCATGACAACACCGACCCCCACATCGACGTTGTTTTTTGCTGCGGCCATGGGGTCACTTTGGCTAGGGGTTGTACCTCTGGTAAACGGATTGGTCATCCATCTGTTTGGCCTACGGTATGTCGCTACCCTGACCGGCGTTGCGTTCTTTAGCCATCAAGTGGGTTCCTTCATCGGCGCGTGGGGTGGTGGCTTGATCTACCGCTCCCTCGGTTCATATGATTGGGCTTGGAAAGGCGCGGTCATCATCGGCATTTTGGCTGGGTTGGCGCAAATGACAATGAATTTGGAGCCTAGCAAGAGGCTTGCTGAGGCTACTTAGCTTAAAGTATACTTTATATATAAAATTAAATTATAATTTATATATTGAAATAAAGTATTCGGAGCACCTCATGGCACAAGTCACGATTTATCTACCAACCAGTACATTGGAAGTTGTAAAGTCCGTTGCCGCAAAAGAAGAGTTGTCGGTAAGCCAATGGTTTGCACAGTACGCCCACGCCCAAGAGAAAAAGGCCACTAAAAGTTGGTCACATTTCCTTGACGATCTAGACGCTATTTACGGCGAGGACAAGCTAGGAGGATTAGACATTCTATTAGGTGAGGGCCGCTACGCTGATCTCGCTCCAGTTCGCGATTTGGAATCGATGTGAAATTTTTACTCGATACCGACGCGCTCATTTACATTAGCAAACGAATGGGCAATTGTGTAGCGAATCTTGAAAAACAATTAGACAGCGATATCGCCATCAGTACGATTAATGTTTTCGAACTCGAGTTTGGAATTGCGAAGTCCAACAATCCAGCTAAAGGCCAAGCTTTTTTATATGAAATAAAAGCGCGATTTACTGTGTTGGGGTTTGACGAAAACTGTGCAGCTCACGCTGGTAGAGCACGAGCACAGCTCAGTAAAGTAGAAGTAGGAATGCCGATCGGCCCTTATGATTTACAGCATGCTGGTATTGCACTAACACACAACCTGATTTTCGTGACTAGAAACACGAATGAATTCTTACGTGTTCCAGGCTTGAAGCTCGTAAATTGGTACGATTAATCAGGCTTAATATTGCCCTCTTTAATCACCTTCGCCCACTTGGCATATTCGGCGGCGATGGCTTTGCTGGCGTCTTCAGGCGTCGTAAAAGTTGATACCGCGCCTTGGCCTAACAACTGTGCTTTTACCTCAGGGTCGCTAAGAATTTTCTTCAGTTCATTATTCAACCGGTTGATGATCGCAGGCGGCGTTCCGGCAGGTGCGGCCAAGCCAAACTTCGATGTCACCTCAAAACCGGATAAACCCGCTTGAGTTGGAGTAGGCAAGCCGGGCAGGGTATCAATCGGTTGTGATGTGGTGGTTGCCAAAGCACGAATCTGGCCAGACTTTACGAAGGTATGTGCCGATGGTGCAGTCTCAATCATCGCTTGCACTTGGCCGCCGATGAGATCGACCATGGCTGGACCACTGCCTTTGTAGGGGATGTGCAAGATGTCGATGCCGACCATACGTTTAAACATTTCACTCGCTAGGTGCTGCGGCGAACCACTGCCCGATGAAGCAAAGGCGAGAGCGCCAGGCTTGGCTTTAGCCAACGCAATTAATTCTTGAAGCGTATTCGCTTTCACGCTAGGGTGAACAACGAACACCAAAGGTACGTTGCCGACGATAGCAATCGGAGCAAAGCTCTTTTGAATATCGAAAGGCGTTGCAGCTGGGTTTAACGCCGCATTAATCGAATGGCTAGTCAACGCACCCATTAGCAAGGTGTAACCATCAGCAGGTGCTTTTGCGACGGCACCTGCACCGATATTGCCACCGGCACCAGCCCGATTTTCTAAAACCACTTGCTGCCCTAAAGCAGCCGATAACTTTTGCCCCATCACTCGACCGATCACGTCGGTCGCACCACCCGGAGGATAGGGAACGATTAGCTTGATGGGTTTGTTAGGATAGTCTTGTGCAATTGCGATGGGTGTGGCTAAAACTAAGGCTATGACAAACGCAATGCGGCGAGAAAAACTCATCTTGTTTCCACAATCAATTTCTAAAGTGCCTAATAGTAGAGCCCTTTACTTGCCAATCATCTCTTAATCAGCGCGGCAAGTTCCAAATTAATCTTGTCCATCATCAGCATGTGGGAATTGCCTCCCCCTTAGAACGAGGGGATCGAAGTTGCGTTCGGGCCGATATCTTGTTAGCTTTGTGAAAAAGCGCAACTGTTGTCAAAGGCACAGTGCCGCAGTAAGGCAACTCGTTTTAGCTCTTCCTGGGCCGTTGAATGTAAAGCTACCTGTCGATGAGGTACTGCCGAACCGACGACTCGGAGCTAAGCGAACATCAACAAATCGGAAAGTTACGATGTCTCCAACTACTGACTCTACCACTAACGTGCCAGACGTGCCTTCCCAACCATTGGTAGCCCCCTCATTGTAGAACGCCGTAGCCCACAAACCGGTGGTAGCACCTACCGTATATGTACCTGGCACTATGACTGCTATGCCAGTACCACCCGGCGATGCAAAAGTGAATTGAACCTGCCGTGCAGGGGAAGCCTGAAAATAGCTCGGTGTAACGGCATTTACCGTTCCAGGAAACGCGCTCGAAGCACTCTCAGGTAGATCGATAGTCACCGCAGAGCCGTTATAGTCAGCCGTGGCAGCGGAATAGGTCAGCAAAATGCGTTGCCCTGTGACAGTGGCTGTCGCCGTGGGCGGAGTACCGGTGCCAGTACCAGTACCGCTGGCGGCAGTATTACTTGTAGTGGTGCTTGCAGTGGTGCCGGTAGTGGTGGTTGCTGCTGCAAAATTTAATGTGCTGGGCAGATTTGCTGCAATGACACCTGCATATGCAGCGTATACAGATATTGCCGTTTGAAAGGCCGCTTGGTTTGCCGATGTCCAAGCGCTGAGTGCTTGGGCCGTGGTGAATCCACCTGTCTGTTGATACTGTGCAAATGCACCCAAAACTGTTGCGTATGCGTTCGTCGCGGTAATGCCGTTAGCTCCTGCAAAGGTCGGCACCGTTGTCAAAATATTTGTACCTGCTAAACCTGCTTGAGTGGCAACAATACCAGCCGCTTGGGTGAATGCAGCATTACTTAGAGCTGAGCTTGATGAGTAAGCAATCGTTGTCAGAGGAGTAACCACGCCACTCATAGTGCCACCTTGCGCAGACATGAGTGTTTTAAGCGGTGCGCCCAACGTTGTTGTTAATCCGGTAGCCTCATTTTTGTAGGTACCCCCAGTCGCTTCAATAGCCACGTCCCCAGTATACGAAAAACTGGTAAACGTATAGTTTCCAGCCGCATCCGTACTTACGCAGGGAACTAGAGTGCTCGTGTCTTTAACACCTCCCGTAACCGCATAAACGCAGACACTTGATCCACTTACAGGGCCTTTAACTACTTGACCGCTGATTACTGTTGATGTGGGTGCTGAGTCGCTACCGCAGCCAGCGGCAAGGAGCGCTAGCGCAATTGGGAATGCAATCAAAAGTGGGCTATCTTTAAGATTCACTGGCATTTTCTAACTTCTTAATAGTATAAATTTTTGTAACACTTATGCTAAGTTAGATCAAACAAGTTTGACTCACCCGATTGGGTGAGCTCTTGTTAAAACAATGCCCTGCTGTGCATAAAATTTCAGAGCCCCAGTATGAAAGGGGATCGTTGAGTTGTTAATCGCATTTTCTTTACGCGTGGGTAGTGCACTAGTGTGAATCAACTCGGGATCTTTTACGGCGAGCACCGCGCGTGTGATGAAGTAAGCGTCATCCTCAGTTAGATCTTTATGACACATCACAAAGTTCCAAGCCGCCACACTCTTTAAAGGCGTGTTTTGCCCCTGGTAAGTATTTGCGGTAATCGTTGCAGGGCTTAGAAACGCAAAGCGCTTCAGCATCGCGGTAAGTTCATCCTCACTCAATCCGAAAACTGTTGCAGTGCCTGCATCAGTAATTTGTTTGATTGCAGGAATAGGCAATGCTGCGCCTTGCCAAAGCGCATCGATTCTCCCGGCCGTTAAATCGCTAGCAAGCGCTGTTGGCGTGCCCGTTACTGTCTGTGCATTCAAGCCTGTGGCCTCTAGCAATCCCTTGAAGAAGCTTTCAGCGGGGCCTCCCGCTGGGCCAACCCCAACACGCTTACTGGCAATGGATTTCAAATTATTAAGCCCGGGCGCAATTGTGACAATTTGAAAGGATGTTTCATACATCGGAAATAGCGCTCTGAGGTTGCTATGTTTGTGGCCTGCAGTCCAACTGCCAGTGCCTGTAACGGCTTCAAAAGCAGTGCCCAAAAATACCGTGCCTAGAACTGCGTTTTTCGCGTCGGGCTTATCGCCTTCGATCTTTCGAATATTTTCAATAGAGCCGGTCGACTCAAGTGCAGCACTCTTTAGACCCGAGCTAGTTAAAAAACCAGCTAAGCCCTGCGCATAAGGAAGAAAGGCACTGCCTTGACCAGCAGCATAAATTGAGAGTTGCTCGACTTTAGAAGTTGGGGGCGATTTCATAGTTCCACAACCGGATAAAAATAGGCCCGTTGAAGAACCCAAAAAAGCTCGTCTTGTAATCTTCATTTACTGGTATAGCCCTTTACTCGCCAACCATTTTTGAATTAGCGCAGCGACTTCTAGATTGTTCTTGTCCATCATCAGCATGTGGGAATTGCCTTTAATGCCGACCTTGGGAAGATCAACCACATCGGCACTGCCTCCCGCTTTGCGCACTTCATCGACGAACGCGATGCCGTTTTTGCGAATAGTTGGCCAACGTGAATCGTTCTCGATATAGTCGCCATAGATTTGCAAAATAGGAATAGCTGCTAGCTTGGCGGCTTGCTTAGGGTCACCTACGCCTGCAGGTTCAACGGCAATCAACGCCTTTACTTTATCGGGCCTTGCTTGCGCTACCTTGTAGCCAAATTGGCCTGCTTGAGAATGAAACAGAATTACACACGGGCATACCTTGTCGACGAGCTCAGTGTAGGCGGCGATGGTGACGTCGTCTGTCGATGTCCAGCGCGGTACGACTTGCTTGGTGAAATTGTCATACCCGGTTAATGGGAATTGGTTACCGGGTAGCGGCTTGGCTTTCCCAGTATCTTTGTTATAGGAGCCTGCACCGTCGCCGATTCGAAAGCGCTCGAAGGGGTTTTCCTTGGTCAAGAAAATCGGCTCCGTTTTAAAGATATCCGGATAGGAGGCCCATCCAGAACGGCCACGCTCTACCGCATCGGAGTTGTAAACACTCCAACCTTGCTTCACGAAATAATTCAACCAACCTTCGCGGCCATCGGGGGTGGTTTCGTAAGTTACGCCAGTTAATCCACCACCATGCCATAGCAAAATTGGAATGCTGCCGCGTTTATTCGAAGGCACGAAGTACTGCACGTACATTTGTTCGACTTGGTAAACACCATTCGGATCGACTTTTGCTGGCACGCCGCCAGGGGTGAACAGCACTTCTTTAACAGGTTTACCACTAATGACCACCTCGCGGCCGCCCACGTGAAATGAGCCCATGTCGGCAAGTTGTATGCCAGTTGTTGAGCATGCTGTTAAGCCGATGACGGCAGATATCGATAACAAGCTGCGTATTTTTTGTCTCATCCTCGGCCCCTTTTGTAGTTCATTCAATAATAGCGAACTTGTCTTAGAAAGGATGCACATCATGGCCACCAACAACACTAACGCCGCAGTCGAAACACTTGTTACCGACAAATTCGAAACCACCGTGGCCGACAACGATA
>JAYWIG010000260.1:0-2592 GCA_043789035.1 Betaproteobacteria bacterium | reverse complement strand
CCCATCGTATGCCACGTATCTATTAGTTCTGCATCTTTCGCTGGGAAAATCATCGCCCGTTGATTTGGGATGCCGTTCTCAGCCACAATGCATCCCCCGCTTAACCATGTGCAGTTTTGGCTGCCACTTGCCCAGCGCCAATGACCGTTCACAACGTAATGATCGCCGCTGAAAACGGCTTGCCCCATGGGCGCGAATACACCACCGGTAATGCTCAAACTTGTGCCATAAATAGACCGCGCCAATTCGCCGGGTAAATACGCCGAGTAGAGCGCTGAAGTTGCGCCTATCATGACGCACCAAGCCACAGAAGCATCGATTTTCGCGATGGCTTCAATGTGTTGAATGATTTCTTTCGGATCGCACTCAAGTCCGCCTACTGCTTTTGGAACCAACATTTGGAATGAGCCTGCATGGGATAAAGCCGTTGCAATCTCAGGAGACATGCGCCGTTGGTTTTGCATTGCTGCAATATTGGCTTCAATCAGAGGCGTAATTCGGAGAAGATTTTTTTCGATAGTCATAAGGCGCTTTACTATTTGGATCTCTCATCACGCACACATCGAAAGCTGATGTTGTGATGTCCGGCCTGCGGCGCACGAGATAGGTTTCTACCTCGCTGAGTTGTTGTGATCTCCGTGGCAGGAGAATCATGACCACCACCACGAGTACTGCGCACAGGCCCAGCCTCTGGACTCTCTCGACCATCTTCAGCGCGATATGGATATGGGCGATAGGCACTTGATACCCATTCCCAAGCATTGCCTGCCATGCTCCATACGCCATAGGGGCTTCGACCGTCTGGAAATGCATCGACATTTGTTGTTTGGTTATATCCGGCGGCAAAGCGTGCCCGATTTGCGGTTGGTGCATCTGCGCCCCAGGGGTAAAGTCTAGCATCGGTACCGCGTGCTGCTTTTTCCCATTGGGCCTCTGTGGGTAGGCTCTTGCTAAGCCATGTGCAGTAGTCTCGCGCTCCTACCCAGCTTGGTTCGACCACAGGATGACGCTCATACCCAGCATCGGCTTGCCAATGACCGTTGGTGCGGTGTATACGTGCATCGTTGTCATCCTCGTCGTAGCGCTTCTCGCCACGCGGATTTCGTAAACCAAGTGCGTTGAGAAACTTCGCAAAATCTGTATTAGTAATAGGAAATAAATCGATTTCGAATGACGCTAAGGTGACGCTATGCGCTGGACGTTCGTCCTCCGGGCCTGTATTGCTACCCATGGTAAAGGGACCCGCAGGAATGCTAATCATTTGTGTTGCGCCCGCTGGAAATGGCAATAGCAGTTGTAGAACGGCTGCAAACACTACAAAAGATAAAATTTTCAAGATCATGAGGCGAAGTATCGCATCACGATGGCAGTTGAGCAACGCTGCGATTGCGACTATCAAAACCTGCCGAGGGTAAGATGCTTATCGAAGAGGAGTTTTGTATGAGTAAATCGTTGCGATTGTCCGAGAAGTGGTTTCGTCGTGGACTATGGCTAGTGGCATTTGTGTTTGCTGGTTTTTTAATTGGCCTAGGCTCAACGATCGTTGGTGATTTACCTAAGGTAGAGGCCGGGTTAAAGCTCGATGGCTTTATTGATCGTGCGCAGGCCGATCCACTGCGAGCAAATATCAAGGCGGCAGGCCGTTCGGAAAGCGAAGCGGGTAGTGAGTTAGACCAAGCCCAATTAAAGCTCAAGTCTGCCCGTGCAGATTCCCAATCGGCGCGCGAAACTTTTGATAATTGGATTTCAACTCGAAGCGCAACGCAAAAAAGCGATCAAGACCCTGAAGTGATTTCACGCACCCGAGCGCTTGATAGCCTAAAGCGCTTAGAGCGCGATGCGCAAATCAAGGTTGAGGCTCAAGAACAAGCGGCATTAGATGCTCGCCAACGTGCTGAGCGCGAGCAACAAAAATTGCAAGAGCTTGAAAGCGCAGCACAGATTAAATTTGATGCTGAATTGAGGAAGGTTGAACTGCGAGTCTTTCTTTATCGACTAGCCTTGACTTTGCCGCTGCTAGCAATTGCAGGCTGGTTATTCGTAAAGAAGCGCAAAGGAACCTATTGGCCATTTGTGTGGGGCTTTATTTTCTTTGCGCTGTTCGCTTTTTTTGTCGAGCTTGTACCGTATTTACCTAGCTACGGTGGCTACATTCGCTATATCGTCGGTATTGGTATGACAGTGCTGGCAGGGCGGTATGCGATCTTGGCGCTAAACCGCTATTTAGAAAAGCAAAAACTCGCCGAGCAAATGCCTGATGCACAACGTCGAGAAGAGCTTAGCTATGATGTAGCACTGACGCGGTTGTCGAAAAGTGTCTGCCCTGGCTGCGAGCGCAAAGTGGATTTAAAAAATACTGAAATCGATTTCTGTCCGCACTGCGGAATAGGGTTGAATGATCATTGCGGGCGTTGCAAAACTCGCAAGAGTGCATTTTCAAAATTCTGCCATGCCTGTGGGGCTGGGGCGAGTGCAGTTTGACTTCGCGCTGAGTTGTAGCGAGCCCTTTTTTGGTCGTTCAGTGCGAAAGCCTCGTGACTTTATTGGTTATAAATTGTCGAGAATTTTGACAATTGTCACATTCAGATCCAA
>JAYWIG010000259.1:0-38475 GCA_043789035.1 Betaproteobacteria bacterium | reverse complement strand
TCGCACCCTTGGCCTCTGCCAAACGGTGCAATGCGGATGACCCTGACGCATCGATGGCAAACACAATCGTGCTCTTAGCTTTTTGTTCGATCTTTTGATAGCGAAAGTCATCTTTTCGAATAATGATTTTTCGGTGTTCCGTCGGTTTGTCTTGAGCTAGTGCTTGTTGCTTTCGTATTTTTTGCCAGACAATGCTGGCACGCAGTGTATGCAGCAAATGAATCTTGGCTTGTGCGTCCGGTTTTTTTCGAAAAATGCCTGCGGATCGACCTCGTTGGCCGCCTCGTTGTATTGCACCGCTATTGCCCGCGCTTCTAACTTTAGCTGCTTTGCCAGAGTTTTGCAGGGAGGCTAAAAGATCTTTCGGAATTGATGCAAGTGCGGCTTGAAGAATTAATTCTTGCAGCTGTGAAACTTCATCTTCTGAAGGTAAAGGAGGACTATTTTCTTCACTGTCAACAGAATCTTTGTTTTGCTGCTCGGTTTGATTATCCTGCGATTCAGACCCTGTATCGAGCGGCGCCTCTGATGGGTCTTCCTCTTGTGGTTCGGAGGGTATCTGCGTAGCCCTAGGTGCAATCACTACTCGTACCGCAAAACTTAAATCGTCTTCCTCAATAGCATTGCGGCCTTGTAGTGCCGCGTGTATCTTTGCCATCGTTAATGCAGCAATCGGTGCTCGCATTGAATCAACACCGAGGGCAATTGCAGCGCTGCAAAGTGCATTGACGTCAGCTTCATCATACGTCACTCGCTGATAGGTTAATCTCGCGAGGTCGATTGCCGCTAAAGGCAGATCGTTAGCATTACTGTCACTGCCTGACGAGATTGCTTCAAAGTCTATTCGACTGATGCCGTCTAATGTTAAAACAACAGGTAGTTTTTCATCTAAGCATATTGCAATGGCCTCATCATCATTGGCACTTTCGTCAAAAGCGATGGCTCCAAAATCTTCTGTTTCTAAAGCTTGTGCGATTAAGGCTGCGCTGCGCTGTTGTAGTCTCTCCGCCATTGCAAGAATTAGCGTTTGATTCTTCGAAGAATACAGCAATCCTGCTTGCTTAGTTGGCTTGCCCAAAGTGAGTGATGCGGCGATGTCTATACCGCCTAGCAATCTTTCTTCATCGACCGTGCAGGGAATCTTCTGAACAGGTGCTCTTACTAACTTTGTGTAATACCCAAGCCAAAAATCCCTGAGTGGCCCAGCAGTCGCACGCACTTGTATACCTTTGACGGCTTGTGGTGCCACAGCCATACATGCTGCCGCTAGTAGCGAGTCAAACCACTGCTCGTCCACTATGGAAGAACCTCGGCTAGCGCTCGCTCTACACGCGCACCTGAACCAGAATCGTCAGTTGGGTTGCGCCTAAGCCTATGCCGAAGCGCACTAGTTGCGACTTGTTTGAGATGGCCAAGGTCGACAGTCTTTTTGCCTTGAAGCGCGCAAAATGCTCGCGCTGATCTTACTAGTGTGAGTTCTCCACGCAAACCATCTGTGCCAAGTTTGATGCAAAGCTCCGCCGCTTTTTCATGCACCTCGTCACTTACCAGAATTGACGGTAGCTTTTTCTTTGCCGCTGTGATTGATTGCATTACTTTGTCGTTCGCGCTTTTCCACAAGAGAGTGAACCCTGCTGGATCGGTCTCAAAGGCATCGCGGCGTTTTACGATTTCCACGCGCTCTTTCACTGTTGTAGGGGTTTTAATCTCAACTGATAGACCGAAGCGATCGAGCAACTGTGGTCGTAGTTCGCCCTCTTCAGGGTTTCCAGAACCAATCAGTACAAATTTTGCAGGGTGTCGAATGCTCAGTCCATCTCGTTCAACAAGATTTTCGCCAGATGCCGCAACGTCGATCAGTAGGTCGACTAAGTGATCATCGAGTAAGTTAACTTCATCAATATAAAGAAAGCCTCGATTGGCTTGCGCAAGTAAGCCCGGCTCAAACGCTTTGATACCTGCCGACAATGCTTTTTCTAAATCGAGAGCGCCCACCACCCTGTCTTCTGTGGCCCCAAGAGGTAAGTCAATTACAGGTACAGGTTTTGCGATTGTTTTTAAAGGCCCCTTGGTCTTTAGTACTTGGCAGTCACTACATAAGCTATTGAGCGAATTGGGGTCACAGCCATAGCTGCATCCTTTTACCGCTTTCAATTCAGGCAAAAGGGCAGCAAGCGCTCGAATGGCCGTTGATTTACCTGTTCCTCTATCGCCAAATGCGAGTACTCCGCCTATGCTAGGGTCAATGCAGGTGAGCAATATTGCTTGTTTCATTTCTTCTTGCCCAACAATGGCGGAGAATGGAAAGGCTAGTTTCATAGGTACTGGAACGGCGTTCTAAATTTTGTTGAAAAATAACTCTGAGTATAGTTGAACATTTAATACGCAACCATTGAAGCTACTTCTTGTTAACCGCTGGAAATTTTTGCCCTCACCTTGCGTACACCAACCATGATCATCACAAGAAAAATGGGAATGCTGATACCAATCAACAAATCAACATTGATGTTAGCGCCGCCTGCTTTCAGTGCTTTAAGTAAATAGTTAAATAAGCCAACAATGTAATAAACGATGGCGGCAATTGAAAGACCTTCGACTGTTTGTTGTAACCGCAGTTGTAGCTTCGCTCTTTTGTCCATTGAGCTGAGCAATTGTTGGTTTTGTTTCTCCCGCGCAATGTTGACCCTAGTTGATAGTAGACCGCTGGCTTGGGCAACTCTTTCGGATAAATCCCTTAGTCGCTGGGAGACAGTAGTGCAGGTTGCGACCGCAGGTTTGAATCGGCGTGACATGAATTCCTCAATGGTTTGCACGCCGGGTATACGTTCTTCACGCAATTCGACAATTCGGGTCGTTACCAGTTCGAAGTAAGCGCGGCAGGCACCGAATCTAAATTGGCTGGCGGCTAAACCGCTTTCCACTTCTGCAGCAAGGCGAGTAAGCTCATGAAGAAGTTTTTCGTCTTCGCCATCGTCTTTGGCAATGCCATCAGTTAGTACAGCCAGTGATTGTTCAATTGCAAGAATTCTCGGTGATTGCCGTCGTGCGATTGGCAGAGCGAGTAGTGCTAGATTTCGATATGCCTCGATTTCGAACAGCCTCTGCATGATTTGCCCCGCTTGGCGAGGCTTTAAATCATGATCAAGTAGTATAAATCTGGCAAATCCGTCATTGTGAATTTTGAAATCAGTTAGTACGGTTGCGTTGTTTCCCTCTATAGAGGCTCCCACAACCATGTTGGCTCCGAACCAAGATGAGTGGTCAATGCTGGAATTTAGTATGGGTTCACTTATTCGTAAAAGCAAGTGAGCAGCAGCGACCGTTTGGCCTGGAATATTGGCGAGCCAATCGGCAGGCAGCAATTGAGTAGCAGTATCTGCAAAGCTATCCGCTTTTACTCCGTCTCCACTAGCAACAAAGGTATAGCCAGAAAATTCCCCATGACGTTCCCATTTCAGCCGAACACCGCCAAGGATTGCACTTAAATGGGTAGCGTTACCGGTAGGGCTTGGGGCCGCGAACATTTCGCAAAGTGTTCGCAAGTGTGCCAGCTCCTTTTCTCGATTTTCTGGCGCAACCAATAATGCGACGTAGGTTGCTTGCGCTGGCGACGGTATGAGAATAGGAGGTCGAGCATGCACTTCCTCGGCAAGTACAAATCGTTCAGGATGATTAGGTGGCAATAGCGGCATGGTGGTTTAGTGAGCGCTCGTGCGCTTCCAGCGTCGATAAATATCTGTCCAATGAGCGATTCCGGCCGCAAGCAAGCAGGCAATTAAAAGCATCTGAGGCGGAGCGAGATCGGCAAACTGTTCAGGCAACGCTGATGAAACGCTGCGAATGGCGAGCATTAAACAAAGCCCTGCGACTAAGTTCATTGCATATTGGTGCGGAGCTAAACCTCGGCCTGTGAATCGGTGATAGCAAAAAAGAAGCAAACCTTCGGCTACCGAGATTAACAGCACTAGATTGATGAGAAAAGTAGCTGAAATATCCGCTCTCCTTGCGATTTTTAAGATCCAAACAGGGTTTGGTGATGTGAGAATAGTGTCAAGTATACTTGACATTTTGATGTGAAGTGTTAGATTGACGGTTCGTCGCAGGAGTTTGCGCTTCCAGATTAGCACTTCATTGAAAGGGTCCCATGAAAGCCGAATTACTCATTGAGCAGGCACTCGAGCAAACCATTGCTCGCTTCGAACATCCGGCGGGGCCACCAAAGCTTGCAGCAGCGATACGACACTCCGTTTTTCCCGGTGGTGCCCGAATTCGCCCCAAGCTTTGTTTGGCAGTTGCAACAGCTTGCAATGCCAGCGATTTGCGCTCAGCAATGAGTGCTGCCGTTGCCATTGAATTTATTCATTGCGCTTCACTGGTGCATGATGATTTGCCGTGTTTTGATAACGCTGCGATTCGCCGCGGTTTGCCTTCAGTACATGCGGCTTTTGGCGAGCCACTGGCCGTATTGGCGGGCGATGCACTCATTGTCATGGCTTTTCAATCACTAGCGATAGGTTGCGAGCCTACTACTTTACCTGCTGTGCTCGGCATCGTGGCTCAAGGTGTTGGCGTACCTTTCGGAATTACGGCTGGGCAATCTTGGGAGTGTGAACCAAAAGTTCAACTCGCGGACTATCAGCAAGCCAAAACGGGTGCATTGTTTTCTGCTGCGACCCGCGCAGGCGCTGTTGCTGCAGGTCATTGCGGGGATGGATGGCAGGAGTTTGGCGAGCTTTTAGGCGAGGCCTATCAAGTTGCTGATGACATTCGGGATGTGATGTCCGACCCTGCCTCTTTGGGTAAACCTACTGGCCAAGATACTGCGCACAGTCGGCCGAGTTCGGCGCGTGAATTGGGTTTGGGTGGGGCTCTAGACTATTACAACGCATTGATTTCGCGGGTTGTAGCCTCGATTCCGAAATGTCCAGGCGATGCGCCGTTACAGGCTTTGGTGAGAGCGGAAGCTGAGCGTTTAGTCCCGAGTACTTGGACGCATGAATGGCATCAGGCGCTTTCAGGTTCGATAGGTGCCTCGGCAATAAGTGCGGCTGCCCGCGATCAGCTTCTAATAAACGCTTCAATTCATACTGCTAAATGAGTCTAGTGCAAGCGGAAACCACAATGTCGCAGGCGCGGCCTAGTAAGTTAGCGCAATGGGGTGATGCGCTTTACAACTACCGAAACTCGCTCTTGTCGAGCACTCGTTTTCAGCGCTGGGCTGGCTCGTTTCCGCTCACCAAAAGCATCGCTGCTCGAAATGCTGGCGCAGTGTTTGATATTGTTGCTGGCTTTGTGTATTCGCAAATACTTTTAGCTTTGGTTCAGCTCAAAGTTTTTGAAATTTTAAGTAACGGGCCCATTGAAAAATTAGCACTAGCTGAACGCTTAGGACTATCGCCGGAAGCAGCAGATACTCTGTTGGAGGGGGCTTGCGCACTACGTTTACTCGAACATCGTAGTGGCAACCGAATTGGTTTGGGTTGGAAAGGCGCCCCCTTAGTGGGAAATGCGCCCGTGCTCTCCATGATTGAGCACCATGCAACCCTATATGCTGATTTACGTGATCCAGTATCGCTGCTTAAGCGGCGCAGTTTCGACACTGCAATGGGGCAGTACTGGCCGTATACTGACGCTCATCAGGATGACGCGAATGATGCAAGGCTAAAACGTCAAATCGAGGCTTATTCAAAGCTTATGGCGGCATCACATCCTTTTGTGGCAAATGAAATTTTCGATGTTTTTTCTTTTGCAAAGTTTAAACGCGTGCTTGACGTTGGCGGTGGTGAAGGGGAGTTTGTTTTGCGGCTTGCTAAGCACGCCCCGCATTTGAATTTGTCGACATTCGATTTGCCAGGTGTTGCTGCTCGTGCAAGAGCGAGGTTTCACGCCGAAGGTATTGCTCATCGGGCGACAGCTCATGGCGGTAGCTTTTTCGAAGATGAATTGCCGACCGATTTTGATTTAATTACATTGAATCGTGTGCTTCATGACCACGATGACGCCCATGCTTTTCAATTGCTCGAGGCAATAAGAAGAGCTATGCCCGACGGAGGTAGCTTGCTGCTCACCGAGCCTATGGCTGATACGCCGGGTGCACAAGCTATGGGGCACGCCTATTTTGGTATGTATTTGTGGGCTATGGGGCGTGGCCGTTCTCGAAGCGCGGCAACTATCACCCAAATGCTACGCGCTGCGGGGTTCTCGAAAGTACAAGAGATTGCAACTCGAATTCCACTCCAGGCTCGTATCCTGCTGGCGAAATAAATAGTCACATGCACAATTTTTTGCCATTCCAGGGGACTTTTGAAATTTATATGTCAATCAAACTTGACACAATTAAAAGTCAGAGTAATATGACAAATCATAAGTATTTGAATTAAATAAAAGAGACCTAAAAAGTGCATTTCGAAGAACCTACTAAGAGTAAGTTGCACCAGCTTCAAGCACCGAGGAGGGGCTAGTTGTGAAAACCAGAGCGATTGTTTTTGAAGCACCCCAAAAAATTGCGTTAAGTAATTTGAGTTTGTCCGAGCTTGGCGCTGATGACATTCAGGTTGAAGTTGAATTTAGCGGTGTGAGCACTGGTACAGAAAAGCTTTTGTGGGATGGTTCGATGCCAGCGTTTCCGGGCATGGGTTACCCCTTAGTTCCAGGTTACGAAGCGGTTGGTAAGGTAGTCGGCGCTGGTGCTAGCGACACTGCGCAAGCCATGATTGGCCAACGCGTTTTTGTGCCTGGTGCCAAATGCTACGGCGAAGTGCGTGGCCTTTTTGGCGGCTCGGCCTCTAACGTGATTGTTCCTGCAGCCCGCGTTGCTTGGTTAGGCGCAGCGCAGGCAAAGTTTGGCGAAGGTAATGCCGATCAATCGGTATTGCTAGCCTTGGCCGCAACTGCCCACCACGTACTTTCTGCGACGGCCGATATGCAGGCATTGCCTGAGCTCATCGTAGGCCATGGTGTCTTAGGTCGGTTACTCGCAAGAACCATGATTGCTAAGGGCTTGCCCGCACCTGTTGTTTGGGAAGTATCCGAGCAGAGAATGTCTGGCGCCCAGGGCTACTCCGTGATTCATCCAGACCATGATGCGCGTCGTGACTATCGGCATGTATGTGATGTCAGTGGAGATACGAAAATCTTAGACAAGCTGATGATGAAGCTTGGGTTTGGTGGTGTTATTACCTTAGCTGGTTTTTATAACGCGCCATTGCAATTCAATTTCGCCCCTGCCTTTATGCGTGAAGCGCAGGTGCGCATAGCGGCACAGTGGCAGCCAATAGATCTCGATCAGGTAATTGGACTCGTTTGTTCCGGTGCCTTGAAATTTGATGGTTTGATTACCCATCGCCAGCAGCCCACTCATGCAGATACCGCTTACAGAACGGCGTTTAGCGATTCCGAATGCCTAAAGATGATTATTGATTGGAGACAAACGTCATGAGCACCTCAACAATTCCGCATATTGCGCCCATAAAAATGATGTCCAGTGTGCAGGCGACTCGGCTTCGCGAAGAGGCCGCCATTGAACCAGACGCAGTGTCAACCGGTCCAGTTACCAAAGAGACTCAGATTATCGCTATTTATGGCAAGGGCGGCATTGGCAAGAGCTTCGTTTTAGCGAACCTTAGCTACATGATGGCCCAGCAGGGTAAAAAAGTTTTGTTGATTGGTTGCGATCCTAAGAGCGATACGACATCGCTTCTGTTTGGCGGCAAGGCTTGCCCAACAATTATCGAAACATCGAGTAAAAAGAAATTAGCTGGTGAAGCGGTCGCGATTGGCGATGTGTGCTTTATTCGCGATGGTGTATTTGCGATGGAGTTAGGCGGCCCAGAAGTAGGGCGCGGCTGTGGCGGTCGAGGCATTATTCACGGTTTCGAAACCCTCGAAAAGTTAGGCTTCCATGACTGGGGGTTTGACTATGTGTTGCTCGATTTCTTGGGCGACGTTGTTTGTGGTGGTTTTGGGTTGCCGATTGCACGCGATATGTGCCAAAAAGTGATTGTCGTAGGAAGTAACGATTTGCAATCGCTCTATGTTGCGAACAACGTTTGTTCCGCTGTTGAATATTTCCGCAAGCTTGGTGGCAATGTTGGTGTGGCCGGTATGGTCATTAATAAAGACGATGGCACTGGCGAAGCCGCCGCGTTTGCGAAGAACGCCGGCATCCCCGTTCTCGCTGCGATTCCTGCTAACGAAGATATTCGTCGCAAGAGCGCTAGTTACGAAATTATTGGTCGGCCGGATACCCAGTGGGCATCACTTTTCGAGTCTCTCGCCGAAAACGTTGGCTTGGCTCCTCCGGTTCGTCCGAAGCCACAAACCCAAGATGAATTGCTGGGTTTGTTTTCGGCAGAAATTACCGGACGCGATGTAAAGCTCATTCCGGCAACGATTTTCGACATGGTTGGCAAAAATGAAATTGTTAAGCCATCGCTTGAAGTTATCTACGACGCTGCTTAAAACTTTATTAGAACCCTATGACACATCCGATCATTCCCATCACCGAACAAAAAGCAATACAGACTGCTATTGAAGGCGATGGTATGGGTTGCCACTCAGGTGGAGACACTCTGCTCGCCGCCGCCAAAGCTGCAGGTAAGAGTCAAACACTTGAGCAGTATGCAAAAGATTATCCAAAAAATCCGGATGCTGGCCCGCATGATCAACCGCAAAGTATGTGTCCCGCATTTGGAAGCTTACGTGTAGGGTTGCGTATGCGCCGCACTGCCACTATCCTTTCTGGCTCGGCTTGCTGTGTTTACGGTCTGACTTTTACATCGCATTTTTATGGTGCTCGTCGCAGTGTCGGTTATGTACCATTCAACTCTGAGAGCTTAGTGACCGGAAAGCTTTTCGAAGATATTCGTGATGCTGTTCATGAGCAAGCAGACCCTGCTAAGTACGATGCCATTGTGATCATCAATCTTTGCGTTCCAACTGCGAGTGGTGTTCCACTTCAGCTATTGCCTAAAGAAATAAATGGTGTTCGCATCATTGGGATTGATGTTCCTGGCTTCGGTGTACCGACGCATGCCGAAGCTAAAGATGTCTTAGCGGGCGCAATGTTGAAATTTGCACGTAATGAAGTGCTCGCTGGGCCAGTGGCTGCGCCGCGTACAGCGCGCCCTACCAAACCGACTATTTCATTGCTTGGCGAAATGTTTCCAGCAGACCCGATGATTATTGGGTCACTACTCGAACCAATGGGCTTGGCAGCGGGTGTCGTTGTGCCAACACGCGAATGGCGCGAGCTTTATGCAGCTCTTGACTGCGCTGCTGTCGCTGCGATTCATCCGTTTTACACCGCCAGCGTCAGAGAATTTCATGCAGCGGGAAGAAAAGTCGTCGGCTCCGCTCCGGTGGGCTACGATGGAACCGAATCATGGCTGCAAGCGATAGGTGAAGCAACCAATATTCCCCAAGCAGATATTGATGCAGCTAAAAATAAGTTTTTGCCCGCCATAAAAGCAGTACTTGCTAAAACACCCATCAAAGGGCGTATCACTCTAAGTGGCTATGAAGGTTCCGAATTGCTCGTCGCGCGTCTGCTGATTGAAAGCGGTGCTGATGTGCGCTATGTAGGTTCTGCCTGCCCTAAGACTGAATGGAACGAGCTCGATAAACAGTGGTTAGAAGCAAAAGGTGTGCAGGTTCAGTTCCGCGCATCCCTTGAGCAAGACCTGCGTGCGATACGCGAATACAAACCAGATTTAGCGATTGGCACAACGCCGGTCGTGCAAGCTGCTAAGAGCGCCACCATTCCGTCGCTTTACTTTACAAACCTAATTTCTGCCAGACCATTGATGGGCCCTGCTGGTGCCGGTTCATTGGCCTTGGTGATTAATAATGCCATTGCTAATAAAGCGCGTTTCGATGAAATGAAAGACTTTTTTGGCGATGCAGGCTCTGGCCATACATCAGGCGTTTGGGAAGGTGGTGCGGGTTCTGCTACTGCCAAAGCCGAGCCCCAAGATAGACCTGACTTCAAAGCCAATATGCGTCGCCTCGCTGAAAAGCGCGAGAAGAAACGTAAAGCCGAGGAGATGATCTGATGTTTGTAATCGATCATGATCGCGCTGGTGGCTATTGGGGTGCGGTATATGTATTTACCGCTATCAAAGGCTTGCAAGTCATTATTGACGGCCCCGTAGGTTGCGAAAACTTACCGGTAACTTCGGTCCTTCACTATACCGATGCGTTGCCTCCTCATGAGCTACCCATTGTGGTAACAGGTTTGGCCGAAGAACAACTAGGCCGAGAAGGTACAGAAGGCGCGATGAAGCGCGCCCATGCAGTGCTTGACCCAGATCTTCCAAGTGTGGTGGTCACAGGTTCAATTGCCGAAATGATTGGCGGCGGCGTGACGCCAGAGGGCACGTCAATTGCTCGATTTTTACCGCGTACCATTGATGAAGATCAGTGGCAATGTGCAAACCGTGCGATGTATTGGCTGTGGAGCGAGTACGGTATGAAAACAGTACCGGCACGCAAACCGTTTGCTGAACGTCCTGAAGGCGAGAAGCCGCGCGTGAACATTATTGGGCCTTGCTATGGCACGTTCAATATGCCAAGCGATCTTGCAGAAATTCGTCGATTAGTGCAAGGCATTGGTGCTGAAGTCAACATGGTGTTTCCTTTGACAAGTCACTTGGCTGATGTGTCTCGCCTGGTGGAAGCCGATGTCAATATTTGCATGTACCGTGAATTCGGTCGCATGCTTTGCGAAGCGCTGGATAGACCTTTCATGCAAGCCCCGATTGGTTTACATAGCACCACAAAATTTTTGCGTGAATTAGGTAAATTACTTAACTTAGACGCTGAGCCCTTCATCTCTCGAGAAAAGCACACCACCATTAAACCTATTTGGGATCTATGGCGCTCAGTAACGCAAGATTTCTTTGGCACGGCCAGCTTTGCAGTGGTTGCCAATGAAACCTATGCGCGCGGTATTCGGCATTTCTTAGAAGATGAAATGGGCTTGCCCTGTAGCTTTGCGGTATCGCGTAAACCAGGCGAGAAAACCGACAACGAGGCAATTCGTGAATTAGTACGTACTAAGCCACCGCTCGTCATGTTTGGGTCGTATAACGAGCGCATGTATTTGGCTGAGATGACACCTGGACCGATGAAGCCAAGTTACATTCCAGCGTCATTTCCAGGCGCAATTATTCGTCGTCATACCGGCACACCTTTTATGGGTTACAGCGGTGCGACCTACATTATTCAAGAATTTTGCAATTCACTATTCGATGCGCTCTTCAATATTTTGCCGCTTGGAACAGAGTTAGACAAAATTGATGCGACTCCCGGCCGAGCCGATAGTCGTGAAGAGCATGTGTGGGATGAGTTGGCGCAAGAGAAATTGACTGAACTTATTCAGAACGATCCGGTTTTGGTACAAATATCTTCTGCTAAGCAGCTTCGTGATCGAGCTGAGCGAGATGCGAAAAAAGCAGGCGAAGAACGAGTAACTGCAGCACGTGTAATTGCTGCCAGAAAAGCTTTGCTACACGGCGAGCCAGCATGATTTTATTGACGGTATTTTGGAAAGTTAGCTATGAATAATATTGCCTATCGAGCCCCGCGCGCCAAGCCCGCTGACAAACGATTGTTTGCATTTTTAGTGATGCTTAGCTTTCCAGTGTTTTTCCTGGTGGCTGTTGAGCGCCGGATGGCGAGCTCCATCAATAAAGACATTGTTGAAAACCATAAAGGCATCATCACCGATGCCAAAGAGTATGCAACATCAACCATTGCGCAAGCTTTCCAAAGTCAATGATGGGTGTTTAAAAGATTCGCTTTAGCAGTAACGCAGGAGCGTATTCCCTGCCACGCGGGATTTGCGTGGTAACGGCCAGAAGGCCATTTTGTAGGAGCTATCACTATGAATAACAATAACAGTGGCTCAATATCCGGCTTAACGGATAGCGAAGCACAGGAATTCCACTCATACTGGGTTCAAGGTTTTATTGGTTTTACGATCGTTGGCGTAGTCGCCCATGCGCTTGTATGGGCATGGCGTCCTTGGCTTTAAGCCAAGTACGTTGATTAGATAATTTTCTTAATTGTTTTGCTAGGAGATTGATATGTGGAGAGTATGGAGATTGTATGACCCGCTTCGCGCGATGGTTGTTCAGGGCGTTTTCTTGTTTGGTTTAGCCGCAATGATTCATTTGATCTTGCTAAGCACGCCTACTTATAACTGGTTAGATGGCCCAAATGCGCGCGCCACTCCGACACTTAAAGTAGCACCAGCACCTGCGAAGTAAGTAAGCATGTTGCTTCGATAGGGTTTGATTGTGCGGTACTCCCATCGCGCTTTCAAACCCTATTGAAACCAACAGATTTTTTAGTAGTACCCAAAATTTTCAGATCAACTTGCTCTCAGAGGGGTAATGTTGATTGGTAATTAACGTGTCGCTCTGACCGGAGGATAAGAAGATGGCAGTGCTCAGTTTTGAGAAAAAGTATCGCGTTAGAGGCGGTACATTAATAGGTGGAGATTTATTCGACTTCTGGATGGGCCCTTTTTATGTGGGTTTTTTTGGTGTGTTGACAATTTTCTTCGCTGCCCTTGGCACTGCCTTAATCCTGTGGGGAGCGTCACAAGGCCCAACATGGAATGTATGGGCAATTAACATTGCTCCTCCAGACCTAAAGTACGGGTTAGGAATGGCGCCCATGATGGAGGGCGGCCTTTGGCAATTTATTACAGTTTGTGCTCTTGGTTCATTTATTTGTTGGGCGTTGCGCGAAGTAGAAATTTGTCGAAAACTTGGTATGGGTTTACATGTACCAATTGCATTCGGCGTTGCGATTTTCGCCTACGCTACTTTGGTGGTCATTCGTCCGGTTTTGTTAGGTGCATGGGGACATGGATTTCCTTACGGGATTCTTAGTCATCTAGATTGGGTTTCGAATGTTGGTTATCAGTACCTTCACTTCCATTACAACCCTGCGCATATGTTGGCTATTGCATTTTTCTTTATCAATACCATTGCACTTGCGCTTCATGGTGGCCTCGTCTTGTCCGCGACAAATCCTGGTAAAGGGCAAACCGTTAAAACACCCGAGCATGAAGATACGTTCTTTAGGGATTTCATAGGATATTCCGTCGGTACCTTAGGCATTCACAGAGTTGGTCTCTTTTTAGCACTTTCGGCGGGCTTTTGGAGCGCTGTTTGTATCGTGATTAGCGGCCCTTTTTGGACACAAGGGTGGCCGCAGTGGTGGGGCTGGTGGTTAACGCTTCCCATCTGGAAATAGAGAAGAATAGGAGAACATCAATGAGAAAAAATATTTTAATGGTGGAGTATCAAAATCTGTTCACTCAGGTGCAACCGGTTGGGCCTGTGTTGCCAGGTATTCCACTCGGCAAAGGCAATAGTCCTCGTACCGGCGAACAACCTTGGATCATCCATCTCTTAGGGCGGATCGGCAACGCGCAAGTAGGACCGATTTACCTCGGCGGTCTAGGGTTGGCGTCTATTATTTGCTTCATCCTAGCGTTTACGATGATCGGGATGAATTACCTAGCCCAAGTTGGTTGGAGCCCAATCCAATTGGTTAAGCAGCTATTTTGGTTATCACTCGATCCGCCTAACGCGTCTTATGGTCTACGTCTACCTCCAATGAACGAGGGAGGATGGTTCTTGATGGTGGGTGCATTCTTTTCTGCATCACTAATTCTTTGGTGGTTCCGCACTTATCGGCGCGCCACTGAACTAGGAATGGGCCATCATATCGCTTGGGCGTTTGCTGCCTTGCTGTGGTTAATTTTTGTATTAGGGTTAATTCGCCCGATTTTGATGGGAAGTTGGAGCGAAGCGGTGCCTTACGGTATCTTCTCCCACCTGGACTGGACTGCGGCGTTTTCATTGCGCTACGGCAATTTGTTCTACAACCCGTTCCACATGCTTTCAATTGTGTTCTTATACGGTTCGGCATTATTGTTTGCAATGCACGGAGCTACGATTCTTGCGGTTAGTCGCTACGGTGGCGAACGAGAAATCGAACAAATTGTGGATCGTGGCACCGCATCAGAAAGAGCTGGGTTGTTTTGGAGATGGACGATGGGCTTTAACGCCACAATGGAATCGATTCATCGCTGGGCTTGGTGGTTCGCAGTTTTGACCCCATTAACCGGTGGGATTGGAATACTACTAACAGGCACAGTCGTTGATAATTGGTTTTTATGGGGTGTTAAACATCATATCGTTCCTTCTTATCCACCTGTTTGGCAGGGTGTGATTGACCCATCTACCCTGCAAGGTATCAAGCCATGAAACTCAAAATGAAAAATAGTTGGTTAGTTGCTTTATTTGCTGGAGTTCTTCTCTTAGCAGGCTGTGAAAGACCTCCGGTTGATGTAGTTCAACGTGGCTTTCGCGGAACCGGAATGCAACAGGTTTATAACCCGCGCACAGTTGAGAAAGTAGAAGCGTCAGGTATCAATGTTGCACCGGTTGCGCAACCTGAAGCCAGTGCTGACGGTCCAAAAGCCAAAGACGTTTATCAAAACGTTCAGGTGCTGGGTGACCTAAGCGTTGGTCAGTTTACGCGCCATATGGTGGCCATTACCTCTTGGGTTTCCCCTGAGCAAGGGTGCACCTATTGTCATAATGCGGCCAATTTTGCTGATGATGCTAAGTACACCAAAGTCGTGGCGCGGCGGATGATCCAAATGACTCAACACGTCAATGAGGATTGGAAAACCCACGTCGCTGCAACCGGCGTGACCTGTTACACCTGCCATCGAGGCAATCCAGTACCCAATAACATCTGGTTTACTTCGGCGCCAGCAAAAAATGGAAAGCTATTTTTAGGCAATGATCATGGTCAGAATAAGCCATCACCGTCGGTTGGATTAGCGACACTGCCCTATGATCCTTTCACCAAGTACTTGCTAGGTGATGCGAAAATTACAGTCAACGGAAAAACTGCCCTGCCGACTGGTAACGAAGCTGGTACTAAAGATGCTGAAGGTACCTACGCTTTAATGATGCATATGTCAGGTCAAGGCGGTTTAGGTGTTAACTGCACTTATTGCCATAACGCTCAGCACATGCCTTCTTACGATACGGCTCCACCGCAGAAAGTGACCGCTTGGTATGGAATTCGCATGGTACGTGACATCAATAATGAGTACATGGTTCCGTTAACACAGACTTTCCCGGCGAATCGTCTCGGTGAACTCGGGGATGTTCCTAAGCAAAACTGCGGTACATGCCATCAAGGCGCCTACAAGCCTTTAAATGGCGCAGCAATGGCGAAAGACTATCCAGAGTTGCAAAAGAAATCGGGAACCACTGTGGCGGTTCCAGCTGCAGCAGTTGCGCCTGCCGCAGGAACAGTACCTGTTGGTGTACTTGGCAAGGTACTTTTCGAGACTGACAAAACCACGCTCGGCACCGAAGGTAGTAAAGAGATTGCTGACGTCGCAGAAATACTGAAGAAAAATGCTGGCTTAACGGTCAATATTTCAGGCTTTGCCGATAGTCGTGGATCGCTGGAAAAGAACATGGAGTTATCAAAGCTACGTGCCTTTGCAGTTCGAGACGGCTTGAAAGCAGCAGGTATTGAAGAAGCTCGGATTGTTCTGAAAAAACCGGAAACAGCAGTTGCCGGTGGTACCGAGTCGGATGCTCGTCGCGTAGAAATCAGTTCGGCTAAGTAGTTCAGAACTCTTTGTGGTGTTTGAACCTGGAGCTGTGGCTCACCCGAGTAAACTACTTGGTGTGAACACAGCTTCCTCTCTTTCTACTAATGTCGTTGTCCTCATCCTTGCGGATATCAAGCCCATTGCCAAATGGTGGGGTTATGGCCGTTTCGTTTTGACGCGGTTTAGCTTAAGAAAAATTGCCGGATTACAGTTTTTTAAAATGCTTGGCAGCGGCTATGAAGGCGGGTTTGGGCTAAAGCCGAGCGCTTCGAAGCAGGGTTTGTTTTGCGTATTTGACAGCCACGCAGCCGCCGATGATTTTCTTGCGAACTCACGGCTGATTGCTCAGTATCGGGAAAAATCCACAGAGTTTCTCTCTGCTAAATTGCTGCCGTATTCCGTAAAAGGAACATGGGCAGGGCAAGCGTTAGAGATTGCCGCTATTGCCCCGCAAAATGCACCGATTGCTGCGCTAACGAGAGCGTCCATTAAGCCGTCGAAGGCAAGAGTGTTTTGGGCAAAACAGCCCGCTTCTGAACGATCGCTGTTAAACGCAAAGGGCTGCCTGCTCGCTTCCGGAATCGGCGAAGCGCCATTCTTTCGTCAAGCGACTTTTACGGTTTGGGAAAGTGTTAATGCGATGGACGCTTATGCGAGAACAGGGGCGCACATGGAGGCGATCAAAGCGTCCAAGAGCGGTGCCTTTTTTTCGGAAAGTATGTTTGTGCGATTTGTGCCGCAAGAATTGCGCGGCACGTATAACGGTAAGGTATACGGGTAATGCCTAGCGTTGCAATTAAAGAGCATCATGTGGTGGTCATTGGTGCGGGAATTGGCGGTTTAGTTACTGCTTTACTGCTTGCTACTAAGGGCGTCAAAGTTACTTTAATTGAAAAAAACGCCGTGCCTGGTGGCAAGATGCGGCAAGTTAATGGTGTTGATTCAGGGCCCACGGTTTTTACGATGCGCTGGATTCTCGATCAAGTATTTGCGGCCGCTGGAACCACCTTAGAAGCGCGTCTAAATCTCGCTAAGCTCGATGTGTTAGCCCGCCATGCCTGGCAGCCAAAACTAGGTGAGCGGGCTGCTACTCTCGATTTATTCGGCGACAAAAAACAATCATCCGATGCAATTGCGCAATTTAGTAGCCCGAGTGAGGCGAGGCGGTTCGATGCTTTTTGTGTTCAAGCAGCCAAGGTTTATCGAACATTAGAGGCACCATACATCCGTTCAGAGCGGCCATCTTTTTTTGGAATTACCCGTGATCTTGGCCCCAGTGGGTTGGCGACTTTGGCTTCGCTGGGGCCGTTTGCAAGTTTTTGGCGGCTGCTGGGTAAACGGTTTGGTGATCCTCGCTTGCAGCAGCTATTTGGGCGTTATGCGACTTATTGCGGCGCTTCACCATGGTCTGCGCCGGCAACGCTCATGTTAATTGCAGATGTTGAAATGCAAGGTGTTTGGAGTGTTGAAGGTGGAATGACAACTGTTGCGCGGGTGGTTGCGGACTTGGCGCAAGAGCGTGGCGTTGAGTTTATTTACAACGCAGCAGTTGACGAGATCATCGTTGAAAACGGCAAAGCCGCTGGCGTTCGCATTGCAAACAACGGTGCGACGAACGTTATTCGAAGCGATTCTGTGGTTTTTAATGGCGATGCCTCTGCGATTGCAGATGGTTTACTGGGTGCGGCGGCGTCTACTGCAGTGCCTAAACAACCGACGCATAAGCGCTCATTGTCGGCAATTACCTATTCGATCAACGCGCCCACCTCTGGGTTTAATCTCGCGCAACATAACGTGTTTTTTACAAACAATTATCGCGAAGAGTTTCGGGATGTTTTTGAGAAAAATCGAATTCCCCGAGCAGGAACGGTATATGTTTGTGCGCAAGATAGGCCTTTTTCGAATTTGAATGATGGCGGCAAAGAAAGATTGCTGCTACTTGTCAATGCCCCGGCGGTAGGGGATTTACCCGGTGGGCAAACTGCTTTTAGCCAGAAAGAAATAGATCAATGCAGCCAAACACACTTCAAGCTACTGAAGGCTTGTGGACTGGAAATCAATCTGAGCGACGCGCAGATCGACATCACGACACCTATTCAATTCAATCAACACTTCCCGGCGACAGGCGGGGCGTTGTACGGCCAGGCGTCGCACGGTTGGATGAACCAGTTTTCCCGAATGGGCGCGGTCAGTCGCATGCCCGGCCTATATCTGGCGGGGGGCAGCGTACATCCGGGGCCGGGGGTTCCGATGGCAGCAATGTCGGGCCAGTTGGCGGCAGAAACGCTGATGGCACACCTAGATTCGACCAAAAAGTTGCACCGGGTGGTTATTGCTGGTGGTATGTCGATGCCCTCAGTGACTGCGGCCAGTTCGGTCTAACGATTATCGCCTTTGTTGGCAGCGTATTTTCTCCTTACTATCGATTCGCCTCTCGCGATAAGCCAGCGTCGGCAGAAAATCACTGCTGTTTGAACGTCGCCTTATACGGTGCTGCGGGTAGTTTGAAAAATCGCCGCTGGGCGATGACCGAACGTGGCCAATCGCATGTGAATCGTTCGGCCTCTGAATTCGTGATTGGGCCAAGTTCTGTGCGATGGGATGGTGCTGCCTTAGTGATAGATATTAATGAAGTCGGAGTGCCAATACCGTTGCCTGTGAAAGGTAAGGTTCGAGTGACTCCGCATGGGTTGTCGAATCGACTGTGGGCGCTTGATGATGAGGCTAAACACTATTGGGGGCCAATCGCTCCAAGTGCTACTGTAGAGGCAGAATTTGCAGCACCGAATATTCGCTGGAGTGGCCATGCTTACCTTGATGCCAACGAAGGAACCGAGCCAATCAATAAGTCATCTAACGCTTCATTTGTTGACTGGGATTGGTCGAGAGCTAGCTTAAAGGATGGTAGTACGGCAGTGATCTATGATGTGCGCCAGTCAAATAGTGATCGACTTTTGGCGCTGAAATTTTCACCGAATGCAAATTCAGTTGAGAATTTTCAGGCACCCGAAAAAAAGGCTCTTCCAAAAACGCTTTGGCGAATGGATCGCTCGATTCGCAGTGATGAAGGTGCGCCGCCGAGAGTGATTCAAACACTTGAGGACACACCTTTCTACGTCAGATCGGTTTTAGAGTCTAGCTTGCTGGGCGAAAAAGTGACCTCACTGCACGAAACTTTGAGTGTGCCTAAGCTATCGGCAATGAGCACTCAACTCATGCTGCCTTGGCGCATGCCAAGGGTCGCTTGATATAGCTTAAACCGAACCTGCCTGAAACATCCTAGCCTCACGGGCATCTCTGTCTTCTTGAGCGATGCGCTCGCAGACGTCGATTACCCATAGTGTGCGTTTGTAGAACGAAGGCGATTGACTTATTGAAGGACTGGCGGGTTCCCGAGCTTGTGCTACACCCGCATCCACCAAGTATTTGACTGCGGGTAGAGTTGAAATATTCGCGATAACAGGTACCGCTTTGCCAAATGAGAAAGCGCTAAAGTCTAAAGCTTTACTAGAAGCCATCGCCATTAAAGCCAATTTTCTTTTACCTGAAACAATCGCGCGACAACTGACTGAATCAAAGCCTTGACAACGTAGTTTTCTACCAATCTCTGCATACACAAGGCTTGCCGAATGAATCGCCATGCGGCAGTCTCTTGGTAGCTCTTCAATCCCCGCCTCGGCACTCCAATATAGTCGATCAGCTTCTTCAAGAAGTCTGGAAATGACTGACGCTAATGCAGGACTAAATGTAGGGTTTGCAAGCCAAGTTTTTGAATCAATGCCTGCTTCAGCCATCCACTCGATAGGTAAATAGAGGCGACCATTGCGAGCATCTTCACCAACATCGCGAGCGATATTGGTAAGTTGCATGGCGGCACCAAGTTCGCAAGCTCTTGATAAAGCACTCTCTGAATTGGCTCCCATAATCAGCGTCATCATCGCACCCACTGTGCCGGCAACCCGAGCCGCATAGTTGTGTAGCTCAGCAATGGTGTTGTACTGTTTTCCATTTGCATCCCAAGCAAAACCCTCTAACAGTGCTTCGAGCATCACACGTGGAATCGCGAAATCTCTGACGACTTCAGCCAGCGCCTTATCGGCAATATGGTTATGCGGCTTACCGGCATAAATTGCGCTTAATCGGGCCTGTAAATCAGCCAGAGCAATGGCTTGAGCTATGGGGTCGGTTGCGGAATCAACGGCATCATCGGCAACTCGGCAAAACGCGTATAAAGCTGTCGCTGGGGAGCGCACTCGTTTTGGTAGAACCTTAGAGGCTGCAAAAAACGACTTCGACCCAGCTCGCATCATTTCTGTACAGGCTTCTAACGCAGAGGTATGCATATCGTCAATTGGGCTTGTTTTTTTAAACATGGTTCACGACCATAGACGGAATGACTGAATCGAGCGCCTTGGCAGAAGATAGGACACCGGGAACCCCGGCGCCAGGATGTGTACCCGCGCCTACCATGTAAAGGCCATCAATATCTTCACTGCGGTTATGCGGCCGAAACCATGCACTTTGCAATAGCAGCGGTTCTAATCCAAAGGCTGCACCTTTGACAGAAAGCAGGCGATCTTGAAAATCTTGAGGTGTGGTGAAAAAGGATTCTGTAATATGCTGCTCGAAGCCCGGCATAACAGTCTCATTCAATTGTTTTGCAATCGCCTTGCGGAATTTTTCTCCATGTGCTTTCCAGTCAGTACCACTGTCTAGGTGTGGCACTGGTGCAAGTACGTAGTACGTGTCGCAACCATCTGGCGCCATGGAACTATCAGTTGCGCTTGGGCGATGCAAATATAAACTGAAATCATCAGCAAGAATTTTTCGTTTGAAAATATCCTTCAACAGCTCTTCATATCGAGGGCCTAAAATCATCATGTGATGGGGCACATCGTCGTATTTTTTGTTGGTGCCGAAGTACCAAACAAATAGGCTCATGGAGTAATCTCCTTTAGCCAATTTTTTGTCTGTCCATACTTTTCTATATTGAGGCTCAATCATCTTAGTGTAGGTGTAGGCAGCATCTGCATTGCTAACAACGATATCGGCATGCATGACTTCACCGCTCTTGAGCGTTACACCCTTAGCGACTCTGCGCCCTAATTGATTCTCAACATTGATTTTCGCTACCTCAGTATCGAAGCGAATACTGCCGCCTTGTTGCTCTAGTAAGCTAACAAGCCCGTGTACAAGTTTATTAGTACCACCCATTGCCCAGTGAACGCCTTCTTTACGTTCTAGCGCGGCTATGAGCGAATAGACCGAGGTGACTGCATAGGGGTTGCCGCCGATAAGAAGCGATTGGACGCTTAAAACGATGCGAAGTTTAGGATCTTTAATGTAACTTGATACCATACCGAACAGCGTACGCCAAGCACGCATTTTGACCATGGACGGAATGGCGGCAAAAAGGTCGCCAACTGTATCGAACGCTTTAGAGCCTAGTTCAACAAAACCTAGTTTGTGGCATTGTTCGGCTTCAGCGAGGAATTTATCGTAACCGGGTAAATCATCTTTATTGAAGCGGGCAATTTCTTCGCGCATCGCGCTCAAAGTGCCACGGTAGTTAAAGAAAGTGCCGTCGGCAAATAGGATTCTGTAGAAAGGGTCAAGAAGTTCAAGTTTGATATGGTGCTCAAGCTTCTGACCGCACATTTCCCAAAGCTCTTCAAGCAAATGCGGCGCGGTGATGATGGTTGGGCCTGCATCGAATGTATAGCCATTTTTCTTATAAACATAAGCTCTTCCGCCCGGCGCATCGAGCTTTTCAAGCACTTGTACACTATAGCCTTTTTTACAGAACCGAATGGCTGCAGCTAGGCCACCAAAGCCGCTACCAATAACGATAACTTTCTTTTTGCTATGTGCATTGGAACTGGTTTTATGGGATGCGGTAGAAATTGCGTCGCCGCGGGGCGCATCAAAGCTACCATCATCGAGGAGTGTTGCAACATGTGTTGTCATCGAACTTCCTTGGTAATTTTGGTAATGGATGAAATGTTTTTGGAAGGCGGCATGGCGTTTTGCGGTAAAGCCCATTTCCAAATTGCATTGGCAGTGAATGGAACCACCATTAAAAGATGTTCAACTAGGCCCAGTGCGAGCAGCGCACCCACTAAAATGAGGCCGGTTTTTTGTTCCAACGTCGTTTGTGGCGCAAATGCTTCTAGCGATAGCTGATAGAGACAAATGAGACTTATCGCGACAGAAATGGGAAACAGCCAATTCATCGCGCGGCGCTTGAAAAAGCTTTTCATGTAGAGCAGGTGATCGGGAAGAAACTCTGCACTCCAATTACGTACTCCAAGAAAGAGATTAATTTTCGAGCTTGAGCGCATTATCCATAAAACCAGATAGGTCGCCATTGCCACTTGGTTCTGTTTGCCATAGGTTAGAAAAAAGATCAGCAAACCAAAAAAAGCGATGAGTAGTTCATGATAGAGAAGTGCGTTCAAAGCCATTTTTAAGCGCTGAAACTTTAGCTCTGATTGCCCCCCAACCGGAGGGTGCCAAGGCGTTTTGTTCGGCCCAGTAATTACCCCAGTTAGAAAGCTTAGCTCCACCCAACCCCAAACGCAAATAGCGCAAACGAAACCCGCATACGCACCCGATACAGTTAGTTGATCACCAAGCTTCGCCAAGCAAATCAATGCCGCTGCAGTGATGCCACCAAATAGAATTAAGCTCCAGCGGAAAGTTGCTTTAGCCAAGTTATCCAGATATAGGATTGCCCCAGTACTAAACCACCAAATAAAGATGGCAAAACTAACGGCGATAAGAAGCTCGGCCATGGGTGATTTAGGTTACCAAGCCGGAACCATGCGAATCTGTTGTGGCAGCGCGTGGTGATGAACCGGCATCAAATAAAGACGAACAAATGTCGTTAGTGCCTTAGTACCGTGCACAACTTGCTTTAATTTGCCGACTATTCCGCCTTGCGCTTTTGCTGCATCGATGGCGAGCGAGCTGGCTAGCAACGACTCAAGCAAGCGTCGAAACGCCGGGTTATCGGTATCTAAGGAAATTGGAAATACTTGCTTTGTGCACTCTGTGGTGATGCGAAAAACTTCATAGTCGTAGTCAGCGGTTTTTAATCCAAGCGCTTCATGAAGCAGTGGCCTGGCATGGTCGCGTACAAACATCGTTGCATAAACTGCGACAAGGAAGAACCGGATGAGAAAAACATTTCCACCTTTTAACAAGCTTGGGTTCGCTCGCATGATCAGAGCGAATGATTCACCATGACGAAACTCATCGTTACACCACCGCTCGAACCAACGGAAAATCGGGTGAAAGCGCTTTTCTGGGGTTTTTTCGAGTTGGCGAAAAATGGAGATGTAGCGTGCATAACCAATTTTCTCGGAAAGGTAAGTGGCATAAAAAATATACTTAGGTTTGAAATACTTGTAAGCCTTGGTACGTTTTAAGTCGCCTAGGTCAACGCCAAGCCCGTAGTCTTTTAAGGACATATTCAGAAAGTTTGCGTGGCGCGATTCGTCGCGAGCCATATACCCCATCAGCGCCTTGATATCTGGGTTGGTGACTTGTTTTTTAATTTCGTTGTAAAGCACACATCCTGAAAACTCTGATGTGAGTGAACTGACTAAAAAATCAAGAAACTCTTGTCTTAATTCTGGGGGAAGATCTTGAATTTGGCTTTTGAAATCTTCAGTTCTCTGAAAATGATCATGATTGTTATCACCTTCATATTCAGACAAGAGTTGGTCAAACTCTGCACGCACTAAGCTGACATCGATTTTATCCATCGCAGCGTAGTCGGTACTGTAAAACCGTGGGCTAAGCAATGAACTTGCGCGCGCTCTTTCGATAGCATCAGCAGCGCTCACGATATCGGGTTGTAAACCAAGCGTCGGGCTGACAGAGTTTACTTGTGCTGTTTGTGCTTCTGAAAATGAGTTTGAATTCATGGTGGTTGCCGAGTAAAAAATAACGAATAACTAAAGTTTTAAAAAGCCAGCGAAATTAGCTGCGTTTTCAGGCCCAAAAGAACCGAGATCTATACGCTGCTGTGACACTGTATCTTCTAATATCAATCGACCGTCTTTGTACGCGACAAGGTTGAAGGGTTTATCAGAGCCTTCGCCGGCTAACTTACGTTCTCTCACGAGTGCTCTTAATGCACCGCGTACAAATCCTGCTTGTCCGGTAATGGTTGCAATCTGTTTTCCTGATTGATAGTCGATCACTGCGACATTGCCTTCATCAGCATCCAGAAACCGAAGTGATCGCTGCTCTACAACCGAAGACAGGGGAACAACTTCAGCGCTGCTGCCTGACGCCTTTAAGTAAGCAATGCTCGCTACAAGGGCGATCAACACAAAACCGATTGCGAGGCCTGCTTGCTTGGAGAATGAACCGGCTGTCATGGCGCTTTCAGCGCTGATTTTGTTGTTCATATAGCTAATCGTTGCGTGCTGAGTTCGGGTAAGACAGGAACGTGCGTTGGACTAAATGCATCGACTGTTGGCACGGCTGCTTGTTGATTGGCATTGGCCCAGGCTGCGGACAGCTTTGCCGCGACTTCAGTGACATTCGGTAGGCAACGAAGCATAGGCTCAGGTTGCGTAAGTTTCCACGGCTTCGCATGGGGCCACAAGAAAAGGAACGCTATCTTGTTGCCTTTTGCGAGGGTTAACGGAATGTCACCAGTGCCATCTTTACCTATACGGATACCCGCTGCTTGAACGAGCTTCAATGGAATGTTGTAGCTCAATGTCAAAGCAATTCCAATGCGCATAATCACGCGCTTATCGGTGATGCTATACATCGTATCTCTGGCTGATAGGTACGCGAGAAGGGTGATTACGCCCACGGCGATAAGCACCAACGGCAGGCACCAAAGTGCTGCTATTAACCCTTGCAGCGCTGTACCGTCGCTACCGACAGCTATGCCTCGAAGCAACATCATTGCTGCGAGGTAAGCCGCTACTTTACGAACATGAAATACGTTGATTGCCATCGAGCGCCAATCGGGTGAGCCCTGCCAGATTAGTTGCTCACCTTTTGGCAAGGCCTCTGGTAGGCCCACTTGTGGCTCGTCGTCATATTCGTGTATCCCAGGCGGGGTGTGGCGGTGGTCACTCATCGTATTTCCTTTAGAACAAGCACTCTTGACGGTCTGGCGTTGCATACAAAGTGCCGCCGCCGTAATAGGCCATGATCTTTTCTTCTTCAAGCATAGTGATTTGGTCAGGATTCTTCAGGCCCGGAACTAGCGCAAATTGCGTACTCAAAATCGATTTAACCTGCACATTGAATTTGCCGATGCGGGAAAAATTGATAGGTAAGAGCACTCTTCGGCCGCCAGAGCTTGTGGGCACGTCAACTTCAATATGGCGAAAAATCATTTCTGCTTTATCGAGCCACATGTCTACGACTTTCCCTGCAACTTGGCCGTCTGCGCCCAAGACTGGTAAACCAATTGGATTAATGTCTTTAGTCGAAACACTAAAACCGGCAGCGGTGCGTAAAGGCGCTATCAAAGGGTGTCCTTCAAATGTCAACTCAGGACGATCAGCGCGATCGGCATAGGCACCTGGGCCAACACCGTCAAGCATTGGGTTGCCCGTAGGTTCGAGCGGGGCACCGTTGAAGCGATTACGCGGCACAGCCTTAAGTACCTGAGGCGATTTTTTGTCGCTAGGTGCAAAGTATTCGTGGCCATCGGCAGTTTTGTAGACCTTTGGATTTGGCATGCTGACCAAGCCTGTAGTCGTGTATACCTGCCCATTTGGGCGCTGCGACTCTAACGGAAAACCTTCACGTTTACTTTCACGCTGAAGGTAGTAAATTAATGCGGCGAACGATAGCCAAAATGCATAAAGTACTAATTGCGCGACATCGACGTATGAGGTAATTGCTCCAGTTCCCATGACGGGGCTCCTTATTTATAAATTAAGTCGGAAGATCCGACAGACCAAACTTCTTCTTATTACTGCTACTTTTTGCTACATCTACTTCTAAACTCGATACTCGATCAAATCTTGCTAATGGGCCGATCACAATAATCGTGGCAATTAGGAGCAAGATTTCTAAGTGATACACAAAGCTGTAACCCGTGGCGGGAATTGCAAGTACTTCGCCTAGGCCGCCTTTTAACGATACACTCGAAACGACGTCACGAATGGTTCCGCCCAAGGCTACTGCGATACCTGCACAGCTCGCTTGCACGGCACCCCAAGCGCCAAGTGCCATACCGTTAAAGTTTTTTGTTTTGTCGCCTATTTTTAAATTGGCGTCCATCGTCATTGCTGCGGTGAGGGTTGCAACCGAAAACAAGCCCGCACCCATGCCGATTAAAAACGTACCCACTCGAAACATTAACGGCGAGTTAATTGGCTCTGCAAAAATCACCATGGAAAACGCAGGTAAACCGATTAAGGCGCCGTAGCCAGCAAGTCGATTCGGGTTTGTACCTTTGGTTAGTGCTCTGGCTGCAATTCCGAAAGCCACCAAGGAACCTGCGGCCATAAGAGCTGTGAGAAGCGTTGTTGCACCCACGCTGAGATTTAAAATTTCTCCGCCGTAAGGTTCGAGAATAATGTCTTGCATGCTAAATGCGGCGCTACCCAAGCCGACTGCGACTAAGAAGCGTTTCGCTTTTGGATCGGCAGTAAACATCCGCCACAAGGTTCTAAAAGATGGGGTGTCAGCCGTCGGGCCTGTGCCGCCCATCTTGCGGGGTTCTTGTTTCCAGGAGGCGTATAGGTTCAAGAACACGGTGACAACTGCTGCGCCTTGCACAACTTGTACCAAGCGGGTGTTACTAAAGTCGGACAGCAGTGCACCGAACAAAAGACCGCTCACGACCATACCCACTAAAAGCATGACGTACATGAGTGCTACCACTCGAGGGCGAGTTTTGTCGTCCGCCAAATCAGTCGCTAATGCGAGGCCGGCAGTCTGGGTAATTTGCAAACCAGCACCGACCAGAAGGAAGGCCAAAGCAGCACCGGCTTTACCTATCCAAAGAGGGCTTTGGCCAAAACCAGAAAGTAAAATGAGGGCGAAAGGCATGATGGCTAGGCCACCGAATTGCAACATGGTGCCCAGCCACAAATAAGGCACTCTGCGCCAGCCTAGTACTGATTTATGAGTATCGGAGCGGTAGCCAATAAAAGCGCGAAATGGCGCTGCCATAAGCGGTAGCGCAACCATAAGAGACACTAGCCAAGCCGCAACCCCAAGTTCGACAATCATCACTCGGTTCAGCGTACCAATGAGTAGCGTGCTTGCCATGCCAACTGATACTTGAAACAAGGCGAGTCGCAACAGACGAGACAATGGCAAGTCGGTGCTTGCAGCGTCGGCAAATGGCAAAAGATCTGGGCTCAGCTTTTGCCATTTGCTTGCTAATTTGCGATTAATACCGTTGAATGTCCAAGTCATGCTCATGCGCGAGTCAACTCCAAAGCTTGTGAAGTATAAAAACCACTTTTCACGCGCAGCGAACGATTGCAACGCCATTGCGGCAATTTAGGGCTAGCGATAATGAGGTGTCGCAAGTGTGAAGCTGCGACAGGCACGATAGATGGCGATCGATCTTTACGAGGAAACATTTGACCAACCTGCCACGCCGCCATCAACAGCGGGTTGGCGGGCGCAAAGGTGAACGCCATAGAGCGACGTGTTCTTGCGCCTAAGTTCTCCAGTACATTGACAGCATCTTGCGCGCTGTAATGAATTAGACAGTCCATACTCACGACATAGTCGAAGGTACCCAATGATGGATCGAGTAAATCACCCGCTCTGAAATCGATATTTAGGTGCTTAGGCGTACGCTCTCTGGCAACATTCACCAAGTTAGGCGATAGGTCGATGGCCAGAACTTCTGCGCCACGCTCAGCCGCTTCGGTGGCCAGTGCACCGGTGCCGCAACCCGCGTCGAGCAAGCGCAAGCCAGTGAGGTCTTCAGGTAACCAGCTCATCAGAGTTGCGCGCATTTGGTCGCGCCCTTTACGAACGGTTGCGCGAATTCGGCTTACGGGGGCGTCGGAAGTAAGTTTCGCCCAAGTGTCGGCCGCTGTTACGTCAAAATACGTTTGTACGTTACCGCGCTTTTCAACATAGGTGGAAGTAAGTGTGCTCATCAAAATATCCGGGTTCAATCAAATCCTAGAAGATCGAAAATGTCGCGATCTTTCATTGGTTGGCAGCTTAGTGGATCAGTACCTGCCCAAAGAGCCGCAGCTAACCGCATATATTCCATTTTTACCGCTTCAAGTTCAGGGGATGATTCCATTTCAAACAAGGTCGATTTCTTCAAACGACTCCGGCGAATGACATCAAGATCGGGAAAGTGCGCCATGGTCTTTAAACCAACTTGTGCATTGAACTTATCGATTTGATCTGTGCCTGCACTGCGGTTGGCAATCACACCACCCAGACGGACGTTGTAATTTTTTGCTTTTGCGGCAATTGCTTGAACAATACGATTCATGGCGAAAATGGAGTCGAAATCATTAGCAGTAACAATCAGCGCACGGTCGGCATGTTGCAATGGTGCAGCAAAACCGCCGCATACAACGTCGCCTAGAACGTCGAAAATCACCACATCAGTATCTTCGAGCAGGTGATGCTCTTTTAATAGCTTAACGGTTTGGCCTACGACATAACCGCCGCAGCCAGTACCTGCAGGTGGGCCACCAGCTTCAACGCACATAACGCCGTTATAGCCCTCGTAAACGAAATCTTCAACGCGTAGCTCTTCAGAGTGAAAGTCGACTGATTCAAGCACGTCGATAACCGTCGGCATGAGTTTTTTCGTCAGCGTAAAGGTTGAATCATGTTTTGGGTCACACCCGATTTGCAAAACGCGTTTTCCCAGTTTTGAGAAAGCGACTGATAGGTTCGAAGACGTAGTGCTCTTACCTATTCCACCTTTGCCATAAACCGCAAAAACTTTCGCGTTACCAATTTTTTGGTTTGGATCGAGCTGAACTTGCACGCTGCCATCGCCATCAGGCCTTGACTTTTGCGTTCTTCGAATTTCATTTACTGCTACTGTTGTCGTGTTCAAACTCGTGCTCCCCTATGTGCGCTGGCTGTATTGCCTTTACGCTTTGTTCCGATCAAACTCTCTGTAACTTTTTGCATTAGCGGCTAAAGTGCGCTTTTGCGTCGTAGAGTGTTTCAATCGTGATTGTGCTTAACCCCTTTTCAGAGGCAAATTTTTCCGTATTGCGGCGCGCTTTTCCTCTTACAAAAAATGGAATCTTCTTTAACTCTGCTTCCGCGTCTGCGCCCCATATGGCTAGCTGCGAACGCACTTGTTCTAAAGTTGGATCTACGGTTACTGCGACAGCTGGTATTGGCACAGGCTCCGATTTTTTCGATGAGCCAAGGTGCGATGCTGCAACCCCATCATGGAATTCGAAATCATTTCTGAACATGCCTAACAAGTGCTCTTCTAAGCCCATCATTAATGGATGTACCCATGTATCGAAGAGTACATTCGCGCCTTCGAAACCCATTTGTGGTGAGTATCTCGCTGGGAAATCTTGCACGTGCACTGGAGCAGAAATTACTGCGCATGGCACGCCCAAACGCTTAGCAATATGGCGCTCCATTTGAGTGCCTAATACAAGCTCAGGCTCTAGTTCAGCTACGCGTGCTTCAACGTCTAAGTAATCATCAGAAATCAATGCTTCGCAGTCATAGAGTTTGGCTGCTTCACGTACTTCGCGAGCAAACTCACGGCTATAGGTGCCCAAACCAACAACTTTGAAACCGAGCTCATCCGACGCGACTCTTGCAGCAGCGACTACATGGGTTGCATCGCCGAAGATAAATACTCGTTTGCCTGTTAGATAGGTTGAATCGACCGACTTTGCATACCAAGTCGAACGACCACGGTTAAGACTAAGGACTTGCTCCATCGCAAGGTCTTGCTCAAGCCCTGCGAGCGTTGCGACTTCGTTTATAAACTCTTCAGTCGCACGTGCACCGATCGGAATAACTTTTGAGTAAGGTTGTTTAAAATTGCGCTTTAGCCATTCCGCCGCTTGCATACCGGTTTCAGGGTAGAGCAGAACGTTGAAATCGGCATCACTTAAACGAGCCAAATCATCAGGGCTAGCGCCTAGCGGTGCCACAACATTTACGTCGATACCGATTTGATTTAGCAACTCTGAAATTTCTTTGATATCGTCTCTATGACGAAAGCCAAGAGCTGTGGCCCCGAGAATATTGCAACTTGGTTTGGCCGCTTTTACGAAACCTTCTGCTCTAGGTTTTGCTAAGTGCCTAACCAGTTGGTAGAAAGTTTCGGCAGCGCCCCAATTTTCTTTCTTTTGATAAGAAGGCAACTCTAACGCGATTACTGGAATTGGCAGGTTTAGCGCTTTGGCTAAACCGCCGGGATCATCTTGAATCAATTCTGCAGTGCAAGAAGAGCCGACCATCATGGCTTTCGGTTGAAAGCGATCGAATGAGTCTTTTGCCGCAGTTTTGAAAAGCTCTGCGGTGTCTTTGCCAAGATCGCGGGCCTGGAAAGTTGTATAGGTTACGGGAGGGCGCTTGCTGTTTCTCTCTATCATTGTAAAGAGCAAGTCTGCATAGGTATCGCCTTGCGGTGCATGCAGCACGTAGTGCACATCACGCATTGCTGTGGCTACGCGCATAGCACCTACATGGGGTGGGCCTTCGTATGTCCAGAGGGTTAGTTGCATACTTATATCCCTCCTTAGGCGGCGTTTAAAGCCAAGTTTGTCCGAGGCATAAGTTTGTTTTTACGAGTCAACGGGCGCGTGAATAGCTCGGCTAAATCTGCTGCTTGGTCATAGCCTTGAATTGGGGTGAACACTAATTCGATTGCCCACTTCGTGGTAATGCCTTCGTCCTCTAAAGGGTTCGCTAGGCCTAATCCACATACGGCTAAATCTGGCGCATAAGCGCGGCAACGATCTAACTGTTTTTCAACGTCTTGGCCTTCGGAGAGTTGCGCATCACTCGGCAGCATCGCTAGTTCTTCTTGCATATGTTGCCGATGCAGGAAAGGTGAACCAACTTCAGTTAACTTCATTCCCAGTTCTCGAGAAAGAAATCGGGCTAAAGGTATTTCGAGTTGTGAATCGGGGAAGAAAAATATGCTCTTGCCTTGCAATTGGGTTTTAAAGCCATCAAGCGCTTTGGCTGCACGATCACGTTTTGGTTGAGTCACGAAATCAAAATGCTGTTGCGAAATTCCGAATGTTTCAGCGGCAGCTTGCAGCCATTTAGTTGTGCCTTCGACACCCAACGGGAATGGGGCACTAAGTCGTTCAGCACCGCGCTCTTCAAGCGCTCTGGCGGTATCGGCTAAAAATGGCTGTAGCAGAAGGTATTTTGTGTTCGGGCCTACAGCTGGAATTTGATCTGATTTTCTTGGTGGAAAGAAGCTGACATTCTCAAGCCCAAGTTCATCAAAAATTCGCTGAAATTGATCCTCAACAACGTCGGCGACACTGCCTACGATAAGTAATTGGGTTTGCTCAGATGTTGTTGCTGGCATGACGGGCACCATCGATGCCAAACATGCGTCTTCACCTTGGGTGAAGGTAGTTTCGATACCGCTGCCAGAATAGTTTAATACCCGAACGCCAGAACCAACTGTGCGGTTTAGGCGAGAAGCTGCGCGAGATAAGTCTAATTTGATGACTTCTGATGGGCACGACCCAACTAAAAATAAAAGCTTAATGTCTGGACGGCGAGACAGGAGCCGCGTTACCACCTTATCTAACTCATCATTGGCATCGGCCAAACCTGCCAAATCACGGTCGTCAATAATGGCCGTAGCAAACCTTGGTTCTGCAAAAATCATGACCCCGGCCGCAGACTGAATGAGATGGGCGCAAGTACGCGAGCCAACGACCAGAAAAAATGCGTCTTGAATTTTTCGATGCAACCAGATGATGCCGGTCAGGCCGCAAAACACTTCTCGTTGGCCACGCTCTTTTAGAACCGGGGCATCGTTGCAGCCGTAGCCTTGCGCGGTTGTAGTAACCACGGGAATGTCTCTCAAACGCTGAACGCCGGTAGCTTGAGTCATAGGACGCCGTCTATTTGTGGGTTCAGCGGGGTATTGCTTGCTTGAAGGCGGGCCGCGCGAAGTTTTACAATAAACTGCACTGCGTTGATGAGGTAAGCGGCGTAAGCGGCTAGCGCTAGAAACATCAAAGACGTTCCGCTTAATAAGTTGTAACCCCAAGCAAAAAGGTAAGCTGTGTGAAGAGCTAAAACGAGCATGCTAAATACATCTTCCCAGAAAAATGCGTGGGCAAAGAGGTACTTCCCGAACACTACTTTTTCCCAAATACAGCCGGTCACCATAATCAGGTACAAAAATAAGGTTTTTACGACGACAGAAATTATTGCCGCTTGCTCAGACAAACCTGTCGTTAGGTAGCGAATCACTAAAAATAGGCTAATCAAAAATACTAGGAACTGCACAGGGGCTAGAACACCTTGTACGAGCGTCCATGGAGATGAGTCACGCCTAGCCCGTTCGTCCGGTGTGTAAAGGCCTTTCACTGAACTCTGCTGACGATCTACGTTGCTACTCATTTGTGCCCATATGCTTTTAGAAAACCCGTCAAAACTATCAGACGCCTTGTGTGAATCAGTACATCACGATTAAGAGATTAGGCGTTTCGGACATAAATGTCAATTTTAGTTGACGTAATATTTGCGTTTATTTTGCTTTGTCTATGACAATTAAACTTGACACATGGACAAACCACGATTAACCTTCTCCCGGTATTAAGAATCACAGTTAGTCAGGGGCTTTACATATAAAAAACGAACTGCGCCGGTAGTTGAGGCGTGCAAGTGAGTTGTTCTGATTTGCTTAAGTTTTAGGCTTTTCAGATCATTCATGCGCTTGTCAGAGGAGGCGGGTGTGAGAAATTTATTTAGTAGCGAACAGAATGACAGTGAACGCAAGATAAAGGCGCTCGAAGGTCATGACGGTAAAAAGTATGTCGCTAGCGTGGCCGCAATTGCAATTTCAAAGATTGCGAAAAAGGCCCAAGAAAAGCATGAAATTGCACTCCCGGAAGTGCGTGTTTTAGCTAGGCTTGCGATTGAGGCGGATGATTCGGTAATCGAAGCATTTGTCGGTAATTTGAGGCGACGGGGCGTTCAAGTTGAGCAAATTTATTTGCAGTTGCTTGCTCCAGCTGTTGAGATGTTAGGCGCGATGTGGGATTCCGATGAGTTGGATTTTTTGCGAATGACGGCTGCCTGCTATCGCTTGCAAAAAGTTATCTGTACCTTGGAGGATGTGTTTGATAAGCCACCAGTGTTTGCCCTTAGCGGCGAACAAATAGCTGGCAGCCTGTTTTTGAGTGCCGTTCCTGGGTCGCAGCACACACTTGGTGTGCAAATGCTGGCAGACATTTTTAGGAAAAACGGTTGGAGCGTCGATGTAATCGGCTTGCGTAACCAAAAAGATATTTTGAAGGCGCTCGAAGGCGTTAAGTATGACGTGATTGGTTTTTCAATTGGTTCGGCTGTATTGCTGCCGGGATTGATTTCGTTGGTTTCTAAGTTGAGGTCATCGAAGACTAATGCAGCAACACCCTTGATGGTCGGTGGTCCATTGTTTTCGAAAGGTGTCGGCCAAAGTAGCGACCAAGACGTTATTGAAGTGAAAGACGTGGATTACTCGTCTGGTGACGCAGTAGCGGCGTTGGGTTGGGCGAATGAGGAATTGTTGAAAGCTCGTCAACCCGCGGCAACGATTAGTTAATTCTCGGCATAAATTTTTGATTGATTTTAGGTTCGGAGCATTTTTTGAAATTACCTCGTAAAACGAGAGAGGATTTAACCGTGCCATTGCAATCTTCGGTGAGCTTGTCATCGATGCTGCATGATGCGCCAGCGTCTAGCCTTTTAAGGCTCCTAGCCGCTGCTGCAGATTTTTGCGTTGTGTTGAATAAAGTCGGTGTCGTTCAGTTGGCGCAGGCGAGCTCTGCCTATTTGCGCAAAGAGCTTAAGCTTTATGGTGTTGATGGATGGGTTGGTAAGACCTGGGAAGACCTGGTAACGATTGAAAGCCGTGCCAAGGTATTGGCTATGCAAAGAGATTGCATAGCGCAATCAGGCAGGTCGCAAACAGCGGCAGACGAAGTGCAGTGGCGCCAGATTAATTTTCCGAAATCCGATTCGGCTGGGCCTGATTTGCCGGTTGATGTCGCGTTGGTTGGCTTTGGTGATACGGGCAGTATGTTGATGCTTGCACGAGATCTTCGCGCCAATGCTCAGTTGCAGCAGCAAATGGTCGATACACAGCAAACAATGGAGCGCGATTATTTGAAGCTCCGGTTTATGGAGTCTCGATATCGAGCTTTGTTGCAAACCTCTACTCAAGGTATTGCCTTGGTCGAAGCAGGTAGTTTAAAAATTCATGATGCCAACGAGTTGGCCTACGAGTATTTAGGTGAAGCTGGCAAGCGTCGAGGTGCTAAGCTATTTTCGGATTACTTCGATACTGATTCTCGCCTTCAGTTAACGACTTGGCTTAATAAAATGAATGCCGCTCGTTCTGCGCAGCCATATTTGGAGCTGGCGGTCAAGCATTCAACTAGCCCAATAAGAATACATGCGTCGTTGTTAAGGCAAGCAGACGGTGTGTTCTATTTGATCTGGATTTCTCAAGCGAGCCAAGTGTCTGAATCTGTCATGGCGAATGACGCACCGGATTTCGCTACGGTCTTCGATATGATGCCAGATGGTATGCTAGTGATGGACCCCGATGGTAAGATTTTGCGAGCTAACGCAGCTTTTGCGTCTATGGCGCAATTGGTCGATGGTGTTCATGCCGTGGGGGAAAGAATTTCGCGTTGGTTTGTGCGCTCAGAGCTCGACTTTAACTTGATTGCTAACGCCTTAAAACAGCACCAGTCATTTAAGCAAATATCCACTGAGCTTAAGGGCGAGTTTGGCTCCTCAACGTTGGTTGAGATTTCCGGCGTTGCAGTTCGAAATGCACAAACGAATTTGTACGGCCTTTCTATTCGTGATGTTAGCCGTCGCGGTGTAACTGAAGACTCAAGTGCAAAAGTGATGCCGAGATCAGTCAGCGAACTTAAGGAGTTAGTTGGTCGCGTTTCGTTGAAAGATATCGTTGGCGAAACTACCGACGTCATTGAGCAGCTTTGTATTGAAGCGGCTTTGGAGTTGACAGGAGATAACCGCGCAGCCGCCTCCGAGATGCTCGGGCTTTCACGTCAAAGCTTATATGTAAAGCTGCGTCGATTCGGCGTTGACACGTCAGCCGAACAAAACGGCGACAGCTTAATTAATTGAATCGATGCGATCTGGTTGTTTTTGAGGTTTATTGTGTCAATTAAACTTGACACAATTGCCGGTTAGGTATCAAACTACGGGTTATGCAATCTTCGCTAATCCGCACGCCTAGTTTATCAACGGTAACCGAGCTTTTTAAGCCAATAACATGGTTTCCACCGATGTGGGCTTTTGCCTGCGGTGTCGTAACGTCTGGCGTTAGTTTTTCTGGGCGCTGGGCAGAGATTATCGTCGGCGTTCTTTTGGCAGGGCCACTTGTATGTGCGACGAGCCAGGCAGTGAACGACTGGTTTGATCGCCACGTTGATGCCATTAACGAACCAAACCGTCCGATTCCGTCTGGACGTATGCCTGGGTACTGGGGACTTTATTTGGCTATCGGCTGGACGATCGTATCCTTATTGGTAGCAACATCCCTAGGTGTATGGGGTTTCGGTGCCGCCGCGATCGGTTTGCTTCTCGCGTGGGCCTATAGCGCTCCACCATTTCGATTGAAGCTCAATGGTTGGTGGGGCAATGCTGCTTGTGGCCTAAGCTATGAAGGCTTGGCTTGGGCAACCGGTGCCGCTGTAATGGCGGGCGGTGCAATGCCCGATTTACGTTCACTCACATTGGCTCTTTTGTACAGCATTGCTGCGCACGGCATTATGACTTTGAATGATTTCAAGGCCATTAAAGGCGATGCGCAAATGGGCGTTCGATCATTGCCGGTACAACTTGGCGCGCAACGCGCTGCCCAAATCGCATGTTTGTTTATGGCACTTCCGCAGGTGCTTGTTATTGGTTTGCTTTTGTATTGGGGCTTTACAACATTCGCGATTGCTTGCGTCGTGCTGTTGTTAGTTCAATTACAGATGATGAGAATTTTTCTTCGGGCGCCGATAGAAAAGGCGCTTTACTACAGTGGCTTTGGTGTGCCGGTTTTCGTGCTCGGGATGATGGTTAGCGCATGGGCGCTGAGGTTAAGTCATTGAACTGGGTTTTCAGTTCAACGGGAGTGGATAAAAATGAATAAGAACGTATCTTGTTTCGGATGGTTGAGTATTACGCGTCTGGGGTTGGTGCAGGCTTGCTTGGGGGCCGTGGTTGTAATTACTACATCGACTCTCAACAGAGTTATGGTTGTCGAGCATGCGCTTCCTGCTTTGCTACCTGGCTTTTTAGTAGCGCTGCATTATCTCGTTCAAGTCGTGAGGCCACGCATGGGCTATGGCTCGGATATGGGCGGTAGGCGAACCCCGTGGATTCTTGGTGGTATGTGCATATTGGCTGTTTCGGGTTTCGCTGCTGCTGGCGCAACTGTGTTGATGGCAAGCAATCTTGTGCTTGGCGTCTTGTTGGCGACGATTGCTTTTGTTGGAATTGGAATTGGCGTGAGTGCCAGTGGTACTTCGCTGCTGGTTCTGTTGGCCAAGAGGGTCGATGAAAATAGACGAGCGCCAGCTGCCACGATTGTTTGGATGATGATGATTGTCGGATTTGCCGTCACTGCCGGAACCGCAGGGCATTTGCTTGGGGCTTACACACCGATGAAACTCTTACAAGTTTCCGCAGGTGTTTCGGTCATTGCAATGCTGGTAACTTTTCTTGCCTTACTTGGGCTAGAGGGGCACGCCGCGGTTCAAGCGCAGCCATCGTCGCAGCAAATATTAGATACTCAAGCTCAACCTGCGTTCAAGCAAGTTTTAAAGGAAGTATGGGCTGAGCCGGTAGCTCGCCAATTCTCAATTTTTGTGTTCATCGCTATGCTTGCATATAGCTCGCAAGATTTAATTCTCGAGCCGTTTGCAGGCGCAATTTTCGGGCTAAACGCTGGCCAAACAACGAAGCTCTCGGGTCTACAACATGGCGGCGTTTTGGCTGGGATGATTTTGGTCGCTTTAGCTGGTGGTGCGATTCGCGGCAAACGTTTTGGTTCCCTGAAAGCTTGGACTATCGGCGGATGCGTTGCTTCAGCGATTACGCTATTTGGACTCGTACTTGGAGGCATTATTGGGCCTGCATGGCCGATTCGCCCTACAGTATTTTTAATGGGTGTTGCGAACGGTGCCTTTTCGATTGCCGCGATTGGTTCGATGATGCGTTTAGCGTCTGAAGGCAAAGAGTCGCGAGAAGGAACCCGCATGGGATTGTGGGGGGCTGCCCAGGCCTTGGCCTTTGGCCTAGGCGGCCTTGTCGGTACTGGTGCGAGTGATTTATCTCGCTGGGCCTTGGGTAACACCGGCGTTGCCTATTCTTGGGTTTTCGGTTTCGAAGCGGTTCTTTTTCTCGTCGCTGCATTGCTAGCCTATCGCTTAGCTGATGCGAAAGTGGAGACTAAAAAAATGATTCATATAAAAGGAGCAACCAATGCGTACGCATGAAAAACTTCAATCTGGTACACCTGTTATTCGAGAGTTCGATGTTGTCATTGTCGGAGGTGGGCCCTCCGGGGCAACAGCCGCTCATGATCTGGCTTTAAAAGGCCGTTCGGTGCTGTTGCTCGATAGAGCGGGGCGAATCAAGCCTTGTGGTGGTGCTATTCCACCTAGAGCAATTAAAGACTTTCAAATTCCGGATGAGATGTTGGTTGACAAAGCCATCGCCGCTCGAATGATCTCCCCCACTGCCAAAAAGGTTGACATTCCGATTGAGGGCGGTTTTGTAGGAATGGTTGATCGCGAGCATTTTGACGAATGGTTGCGTGACCGTGCCGCTAGTGCTGGCGCTGTGCGACAAGATGCGACGTTTGAGGCGATTGAGCGAGCTAAGGATGGTGTTGCGTTGGTGCGTTTTAACGTAAAAGCTACCGACGGTTCTAGTGATTCGGTTGAATATGTAAGGGCAAAGTCGGTGATCGGTGCCGATGGGGCTCGTTCGAAAGTTGCTCAACAATGTATCGAAGGTTCCGATAAGGGTAAGTTTGTTTTTGCTTATCACGAGATTGTGCAAACTCCGCAAAACTGGGCAGCGAATGAGTCACCAAAGCCAGGCCAACCCGGTTCGCGTTGCGATGTGTATTACAACGGAACTGTTTCGCCTGATTTTTACGGTTGGGTATTTCCGCACGGTAAAACGATGAGCATTGGTACTGGATCTGCCGATAAAGGCTATTCGTTGCGCAGTGCTACACAAAGACTACGCAGACAAGCGGGATTGGAGAATGCGATAACGGTGCGCCGAGAGGGTGCGCCTATTCCGCTCAAACCTTTGCCAAAATGGGATAACGGCAAAGACGTTGTGCTTGCTGGTGATGCTGCCGGTGTGGTTGCTCCGGCGTCGGGCGAGGGCATTTATTACGCTATGTTCGGCGGCCGATTGGCGGCTGATGCGGTAGAAACTCTGCTGCAAACTGGCCAAGGTAAAAGCCTTGCGCAGGCCCGAAAGCGCTTCATGAAGGCGCATGGAAAAATTTTCTGGGTACTTGGAATCATGCAGTACTACTGGTATTCAACAGACAAACGCAGAGAGCATTTTGTTAAAATTTGTGAGGATAAGGACGTTCAACAATTAACGTTTGAGTC
>JAYWIG010000258.1:0-9232 GCA_043789035.1 Betaproteobacteria bacterium | reverse complement strand
AAGGGTGCGACGCTACTGACTGGCGGCAAACGAGGCGCAGGCCCCGGAAATTGGTTTGAAGCAACGGTGTTCTCAAACGTTAATCACAGCATGAGCTTGATGGAAGAGGAAAGTTTCGGCCCGATAATTGGCATACAAAAAGTTGCCAATGATGATGAGGCCATCGCGCTGATGAATGACACTCGTTACGGCCTCACCGCAGGTGTTTATAGCCCCGATGAACAACGCGCCAAAACTATTCTTTCAAAGGTGAATGCCGGTAGCACTTACTGGAATTGCTGCGATCGGGTAAGCCCTCGCCTACCATGGAGTGGGCACGGCGATTCTGGCCTTGGTCTCACCTTGTCCACGCATGGCATACGAACCTTCACTCGACCAAAAGCGTGGCATTTGCGCAAACCATGAAGCTGGCGCTGTTTGATCTCGATAACACGCTGTTGAATGGCGATAGCGATGTGCTTTGGTGCGACTTTCTCATTGGCTTAAACCTGCTCGATAGAACCGAGTTTGCGGCGCGCAATGCCGACATGGAATCTCGCTACAAGGCTGGGACGGTAGAGGTCGCAGAATTTGCAAACTTCTACACCTCAACATTAGCCGGTAAAACGCCCGAGCAATGGCAACCATATCGCGAGCAATTTCTCGATGAATGGATAGCGCCACGCATTAGCGAAGCAGCGCATGACCTCGTTAAAAAACATCAAGACGCTGGTGATTTAGTGATTCTTACCACCGCAACCAATCGTTTTATTACCGAGCTCACCGCCAACTATCTCTGCATACAAAACCTCATCGCGACGGAGCTTGAAGTTACCAACGCGATATTCACAGGCAAAGCCACAGGCGTTCTCAACATGCGGGAGGGAAAGCCAATTCGATTAAATGCTTGGCTAGCGAGTCGCACACTTCGGCTGGAAGATTTTGAGAGCACAGCCTACAGCGACTCAATCAATGACTTGCCATTACTTCGGTGCGCTAATCAAGCGGTGGCAGTTAACCCTGATTCTCGATTGAAAGAGATCGCCAATTCGAGCGGTTGGTCAGTGATTTATTTGTATTTTCCTCGAAACGTATCCAACTCATACTTAATTTGAACGGATAGGAAATCCCAACATATAAGCCAGAATATCGGTCGATTTTCGTGTCTACGATTTTCCGTGTTAGCTTCGATTCGCCAACCCGATTTCCCAATTGAAGGCTCTGCAAACGATCACTTCGGTTTTAATCCTTACAGCACTACCATTCAAATGCTGACTAGAATAGGCTACGGAAAGTCTCAACCACAGAGAACGCTGAGGTGAGACATCAACACAATAGTAAGCTAGCGTGAATAAAGATTTTCAAAAGCAATGCAGGGCTTTGGTGCTTGAATTGAAGCTAGGTCGAGCCGGGGATATCGAATCGATTCAAGCGCTCACAGGTGGCGTTTCATCCGATATCGCTGTCTTGACCATAGCGGATCGGAAGATGTGTATTAAAGCTGCTTTACCGCAATTGAGGGTGGCTGCGCAGTGGCTGGCTCCGGTGCATCGCAACGCTACGGAGTATCGCTGGCTCACGACGGTTGCAAATTTACTTCCTGATGCTGTTCCAAAACTCTATGGGCACTCCGTCTCATTGGGTGCCTTTGCGATGGAGTATTTAGATCCATCAATATATAAAAATTGGAAAGTTTCGCTCTTGGCCGCTCACATTGAGCCGCAGGCGGCCCGTGACGTTGCGCAAGCGCTTGTTGGAATTCATGCTTACTCAAGTTCGCCAATTTTTGACGCCGCAGCTTTCCAGCAAAAGCAAGATTTTCACGCGTTGCGTTTAGAGCCCTACTTGGAGTTTACGGCGCAAAAGCATTCCTCACTACGAGATAAGTTATACGCAATTTCTAACGATTTTCATGTCGCCCAGATCGCTCTTGTGCATGGCGATGTGAGCCCAAAAAATATTTTGATTGGCCCCAAAGGCCCGCTACTGCTTGACGCCGAATGTGCGGTCATGGGCGACCCAGCGTTTGATATCGCCTTCTGCATGAATCATTTTTTACTGAAAGCAATTCACCTGCCGCAACATGTGGCTTCCTTTACCGCACTTGTTGAACATTTTTGGCAGGTATATAAAGCGGGCGTGTGCTGGGAGAGTGCTGATGCTTTGGAAGCTCGCGTCGCTCGTCTCTTGCCTGCATTAATGCTGGCTAGGGTTGATGGCAAATCTCCGGTAGAGTATTTAGGTTCGGAACAACAAACCTTGGTGCGAGGCTTTGCCGTGCCGTTTATTCAAGAACCGACACAACATCTGGAGACCATCGTTATTGGTCTGCGCGATTTACTAAAGCGACAACGTGATTAAAACTACTAACGCCTCAACGATTAAAGATATCCAAGCACTGCGGGTGTGGGATTCTCGGGGGTTTCCAACCGTCGAGGTTGAAGTAACTACAGAATGTGGAAATACTGGCCGCGCTATTGCACCCGCTGGCGCTTCAAGAGGCACACGCGAAGCGATTGATTTGCGTGATGGCGGTTTAAAGTTAGCTGGGAAGGACGTTCAGCAGGCAATTCGGGGAATTTATGAGGTTATCCGTCCGGCGCTGCTCGGAATGAATGTGGCAGATCAAGAAAGTATTGACGGCCGCCTTATTCAATTGGACGGCACCCCTTTTAAAGCTAAGCTCGGCGGTAATGCCATGGTGGCGACATCGCTCGCGGTATTGCATGCCGCAGCTTCGGTAAACCGCCTACCACTTTGGCAATATATTGCGAATAGCCAAGGAATACACGCGTCGATCCCCTTGCCTGAAATTCAGATCTTCGGTGGTGGCGCCCATGCCGGCCGTCGAGTCGATATTCAAGACTTTATGGTTATGGTGCCCGGTGCCGAAACCTTCGCTGAAGCGCTCGAAGTCACGGCCGAAATTTACCATGCAGCAGGTAGCTTGATGAAAAGCCGTGGCAAGCTTGCGGGGGTGGCCGACGAAGGGGGTTGGTGGCCGAATTTTGATTCCAATACCGAGGCGCTCGAAACCTTAGTGAAAGCGATTGAGCTCGCAGGCGAAAAGCCGGGCGAGCGGGTCGTCATTTCGTTAGACATCGCCGCCTCGGAATTTGGCAGCCAAGGTCGCTATCGTTTAGCGCTTGAAAATCGTGAACTGTCGACCGAACAAATGATTGATATGCTAGGCACATGGCTCACAGACTACCCAATAGCATCGATTGAAGATCCGGTGGCAGAAGACGACCCACTAGGGATGCAACTTTTCACGCAGCGTTATGGAAACAGGGTACAAATTATTGGTGATGATTATTTGGTCACTAACGCAAGCTTAGTCGACGATGCCATTAAGTTCGGCGCTTGTAATGCGGTGTTAATCAAACCCAATCAAGCGGGTACCATCACAGAGTCGCTGACAACCTTCAAACGGGCTCGCGAAGCGGGTTGGGGAACGATTGTGTCTGCTCGCTCTGGGGAAACTGAAGATGTGTCCATTGTTCACTTTAGCATTGGCCTAAATGCAAAGCAGTTGAAGGTGGGTTCGTTCACTCGGTCAGAGCGCATGATCAAATGGAATGAAGTGTTGCGCATCAGTAAACTGATGGGTGCAGATGCACGGTTTAGTGGCGGTGAATCTCTTGCAGGTACTTGGTGGGCTGCTAGGGAGTAGCAAACTCTGGTCCTGCATATTCCTCGGGTACCAAAATGCGTCCGCTGGCGATGCCCTCGGCAGCTGCTATCACTTTGGCACGCACCTCTGCGCTTACGCTGGCGGCCATACTAAGGCGTACCGCCTGGGGGTCTGCAATTCCAACTTTACGGATTAGGCCCTGAGGAAACTGGCCTTGCCTCAAGTCCCGCACAGATTGGTACACGCCGCGTCCGACGTCGGCCATGGCAGAGGCCACAAATACTTGGCCATCCACTGCAACCCAGTCGATCACGTTGCCAATTTGCCGAGTGCCTTTCTCGCGACAAGCTTGACTAACGCCGTCACGGCCTGCATTGAGCATCGTGAAAATCACATCGGCCCCAGCAGCCATTTGCGCCAAGGCGACTTTTCGCGACAGGTCGTTGTCGTCTTGGTTGCCCGAGAAATTGGTTAGCAGTTTGACATTCGGATTGGTCGCCCGCACCCCTGCAGCATAGCCCGCGCGGCCTTTGAGCCCTGGACGAACCCGGATACCCGACATATGGCCCACCACGCCGGTACGTGTTAACGATGCGGCTAATACCCCTGCCAAGTATGCAGAGTCTTCTTGTAGCACGTCGTAGCTGGCCAAATTGGGTGCTACCACTGCGCCTTGTGTCACTACAAACTTAACGCGGCCGAATCTGGCTGCCACCTCGGCACAAGCCTCGTTGTTCTGCCCGCCATGGGCAATCACCAGATCAACCCCTGATTCAGCTAAATCTGTTAGTGCCGCCGCCAGCAACTCTTTGCGAGGCTGCACACGGTCAATGTGTCGAGCTTCAATGCCAAACTCTGCCCGAGCCTTCTCCAACCCCCGCCAGCCGGCCTCCATGAACCCTTTGTCATCAATTCGCCCAGCAAACAATGCGCCAACTTTCAGCGGTTTTTGAGGCGTGCTGGCGCAGCTTGCCAAATAGGGGACAGCCAGAAAGCCGGCAGAAGTAGCAACGATATGGCGACGATTAATTGCTCTTTGTGAAGTCAAGGTGTTTGCTCTATAAATCATGACTAAAATGTTAGCACGCTAGCATAATTGTTCTCCAGTATCCAACTCTGAAAGGTTTAACCGATGGCAAGTGTCTTAACCGCCGAGCAAGCGCTTTCCTTTGAGCGCGATGGCTATGTGTTTGTTCGTGGGTTTTACAGTGCTGCGGAGACCGATCTTTTGCGCCAAGCGATGGAGCAAGACCCTGCAATATCTGCGAATATGTATAACCGGGGCGATGCAGAGGGCGCGGTAACGCGGATGGTGACGTGGAACGAACCCGGCGATAGCGTGTATGGCCTAGCATCGCGCGCCGAGAAGATGGTCGACACCATGGAGCACCTTTTAGGGGGTGAGGTTTACCACTACCATTCAAAGTTAACGGCAAAAGAACCTTTTGAGGGCGGGGCGTGGGAGTGGCACCAAGACTACGGCTACTGGTACAACAATGGTTGCTTGTTTCCCTACATGGCTTCAGCCATGATTGCCTTAGACCCTTGCACTCAAGACAATGGCTGCTTGCAAGTGTTGCGCGCCTCGCATTTGATGGGGCGAATTGATCACGGTTTGTTAGACGGAGATCAGGTGGGTGCCGATTTAGTTCGAGTCAATAAAGCGCTTGAACAACTTGAATTAGTTTATTGCATTATGGCACCAGGCGATGCCTTGTTTTTTCATTGCAACACATTGCATCGCTCCGATCAAAACCGCTCGCCGAATCGGCGTTGGACGATTTTGAATTGTTACAACGCGGCACGCAACAATCCGTACAAAACGCATCACCATGCTAGCTATAAAAAGATCGATAAGGTGCCAGATACTGCGATTCTCGCCGCTGGTTTAAAGTTCTACAACGCGAGCCATGAGGATGCGTTCTTAAAAAAAGCAACCGCTCCGGCAGATTTAAAAACCAAAGGTGGAGCTACTTTCTCGAACACTGTGTAGAGCTTGCAAAAATTCTACAAACCACTCACGTGCTTATAAATCTCTCCCGGTGTAGTCATCCAAACCTCCCGGCGATCACGCGCAGCGGCAACATGCTGTAGCGCTCGCCGCAAATGCCGCAACCGATAGGGCTGCCCAACAATGTAAGGATGTAGCGCGATGCCCATAACCAATGGCGCTGAATTCACAGGGCGAGTCTGATCCAACATCTCATCCATCTGATCAATAATCATTTGAGCAAAATCTTTAGCATCCATTTGCCGCGCCATGATCATTGGAATATCGTTCAGCTCTTGCGGATAAGGTACGGCCCAAAGAGGCGAACCGTTCCGGGTTTTCATTGGCACAGGCTGGTCGTCATGGCACCAATTCAACGAGTAGCTGTAGCCTGTTTCTGCGAGTAGATCAGGCGTTAGGTGGCTCTCAGAAATCCACGGTGATAGCCAACCCGCGGGGGCCTGCCCGCTTTCTTTCAAAATTCGCTCACGGCATTGGGTTAACAATAACCGCTCGCTGGCTTCATCCAGAACACTTTGCCGCTCGGCATTGCTGTGGCCATGCCCAACAAGCTCATCGCCTCTGGCGACACATGCGGCAATCAATTCTGGGCAGTGGTCATAAAGGGCGGTGTTAATCAACGCTGCACTTGGAAGCCCAAGGCTATCGAATAACTCCAAACATCGCCATGCGCCCACGCGGTTACCGTATTCACGCCAGCTGTAATTCAGCACATCAGGATGCGGGCTGGCGGGGCCAATGCCCGCACCTAAGCCTTCACCAAACGCGAAGTGCTCGATGTTGAATCCAAGATAAACCGCTAAGCGTGCGCCCTTAGGCCAGCGGTAGGTTTTACGTTGGTGTATCGCTTGATAATCAAAGCGACCATGATGGGGCAGCGCCCCATTGTAAATAGCTGCCATGGTGATATTAAAGAGTTGCTAAGCCAGCGCGCACTAACAGCCATTCGGCACTGTCATTCCAAACGCCCATGTCGGTGATCAAACCATTTCGAACGACGTACCGGTCTACGTAGCGATTGCCTTCAAACGCTGTGCCATCTGGCCATTCGCCGTAGAGTGTTCCAAGGCTATACACAATCGTTTCACCACGAGCGATTTCGTCAGGAGTAGAAGTCACCACTTCGGTGCGTTCAATACACTTCTTCACCCATTTGTAGCGCGACGCATTAAATTTCGCGCACTCGGCCGGTGCGCTCATGGCACGCTTGCCGGTAAAAAGAATCTTCAAATCCGGGGCGGTATGACGGCTGGCCGCCACCGGATCTGGAATCATGATTAATCGCAGAAACTCATCGACTACTTGAGCGGCAGATAAAACAGTGTGTTCAACGGGCAAAGCGAGCTCCTGAATAGATCATGTGACATGTTGAATTTATGTTATCACTTCAACGTTGGCCGTTCTCGCCACTGCTCGCCAAGTGTCGATTTGCTGATTGATAATCTGAACAAAATCACTACCCACAACTGGCGTTTTGCGTGGCAAGGTTTGCAACTCATCTAAGCGCGCAGCGACGTCCGGTTTGGCCAGAATTTCGGGAATCAACGAAGTTAACTTTTGCACAATTGGTGCAGGCAAGCCTTTCGGTGCGGATAAGCCTAACCACTGTGACCCGGTCAACTTAGGAAACCCTAACTCAGCAAAGGTCGGAATATTCGGGAAAGCTGGCAAACGATTCGGCGTCGAAACTGCCAACGCCCGCATGTTGCCCGACTTCAGCTGTGCAGTATTCGTAGTGATCGGGTCCAACACGCTGTCGATAGTGCCACCAAGCAAATCCTGCATAGCGGGCGCACTGCCTTGATACGGAATATGGTCATGCTGCGGTGCTTTGCCTTCGATTTTCAGCATCTCACCGAAGAGATGATTTGCCGAACCTATGCCTGACGAACCATAGCGAACTTGGCGAACTCTTGCTGCAGCCAAATACTGATCCAACGTTTGAAATGGCGATTGACCACGCACTAGTAACACCATAGGCGCTTCAACCAGCATGCCCATATGAACAAAATCCGCGACGGGATCAAATGGCATCACTTTACGAGTGGCCGTAGCGTAGATATGCACTGATGCATGACTCACTAGCAAGGTGTAGCCATCGGCAGGTTGTCTAGCCACCCAATCGGTACCAACCAGGCCCCCGGCACCAGCGCGGTTTTCGACGACTACTGACTGCCCCAACGCGGCGGATAAGTGCGGTGCCATCAAACGAGACACGGTGTCCACCAAACCACCAGGAGGGAACTGTGCGACTAGCTTAACAGGGCCACGAGTGGGCCACGCGCTTTGCGCCCGCACAATGGCTGGCGCCGCTAAAAGAGATGCGCCGGCTGCGCCAGCGGAAAGTATTTCACGACGTTTCATAAGGTCTCCGAAATTGGACGAGCGATGATAAATAGATTTAAAAATAGGCCATGCCTATTTAAGCGCTAGCAATGTTTGTGCCTGAGTATTTCAATCAGCTATTGCAGCCAGCAACTTCGTGCTGTCTCCCACCCATCCAACAATGCCGCCTTGAGCGCTAATCATGCTCAACGTTGCTGCCTTATATTCTGAGAAGTAACTTTCCGTGCAATCGGATAGCACCATGCAATCAAAACCTCTGTCGTTGGCTTCTCGCATACTGCTTTGAACGCACACTTCCGTTGTTACTCCCATAAAAATTAGCTTATCGATATGTCGCTTGAGTAATTCGTCATGAAGTGGTGTTTGATAAAACGCGCTTTTGCCCGGTTTATCGATCTCAATTTCGCCCGCGATAGGCTGCAATTTTTCGATAATGCTGGTGCCAGCCTCTCCGCGCACGAGCAGCCTTCCCATGGCACCAACGTCGCCAATCCTTAAACTTGGATTACCACGTAATCGTTTGGCTGGAGGGCAATCCGACAGATCGGGCAAATGAGATTCGCGGGTGTGAATCACTAAGCCATTATTTGTACGCCAAGCTGCCAGCACGGCTGCCACCGTCGGAACAATCGCTGCAAGCCGGGATACATCATTGCCTAGAGAAGCACCGAAACCGCCCTCTTCAATAAAGTCACGCTGCATATCGATAATCACAAGGGCAGTCGTTTCGATTGCGAAACTAAACTCAAAGGGTTGAGCTTCAACACGTATTTCTTTTAACACCATGCTTATTTACCTCCACCCATGTATTGCCCCAAGGTTTTTCTATCGGCATCGCGGCCCGCGACTTGATATTGAATTGCACCGGCACTCATCACCGCAATACGATCTGATAAGGCCATCACTTCATCTAGATCTTCACTGACCAATAGAACGGCTGCGCCGCGGTTTCTAGCCTCAACAATACGCCCATGAATTTCTCGCACCGCTGCAAAGTCCAAACCAAACACGGGGTTACAGACCAACAGCAACTCAACATCGTCGCTTAACTCGCGTGCCAATACTGCGCGCTGCACATTGCCTCCCGAGAGCATAGACATCGGCGTTTGCTCAGAGCGAGTCTTCACATTGAAGCTCGCAATTAGTTCCTTAGCCTTTTCGCGTACCAGCGCCCATTTCACCATCCCTGCGCGTGCAGTGGGTGCAGAATCGAAATCCCGCAAAGCCATGTTTTTTGCAACGCTCATATCACCCACACAAGC
>JAYWIG010000257.1:0-9234 GCA_043789035.1 Betaproteobacteria bacterium | reverse complement strand
AAGATGAATGACATAAATTTTGCTTATCTTGATGAACGCACGAAAAGAATGATTCGGCGGGCAATTCTTAAAGCAGTCGCTATACCAGGTTACCAAGTGCCTTTTGGTTCACGAGAGATGCCACTTCCATATGGATGGGGGACTGGTGGCATACAAGTAACCGCTTCGATCATCGGACCAAACGATACGTTAAAGGTGATTGATCAAGGCTCAGACGACACCGTGAACGCCATCAACATCAGGCGCTTTTTCGAACGCACAGCGAATGTTGCTACTACCACTTTGACTGAAGCCGCCACCATTATTCAAACCCGCCATCGCATACCTGAGAAGCCTCTACATAAAGGCCAAATCATCGTGTATCAAGTGCCCGTACCTGAGCCTATGCAGAGATTAGAACCAAGAGAAACTGAAACTCGTACCTTGCATGGTTTAGCCGAATACGGTTTGATGCATGTAAAACTATACGAAGACATTGCACGTTTTGGTCATATATCTACGACCTATGATTACCCTGTCATGGTAAACAAGCGCTACGTCATGTCGCCCTCACCTATTCCAAAATTCGATAACCCAAAAATGCACATGAATCCAGCACTACAGCTTTTTGGGGCTGGTCGAGAAAAACGAATCTACGCGGTGCCGCCTTATACGGCGGTGGAGAGTTTAGCGTTCGACGATCATCCTTTCGAAGTTCAAAAGTGGAAATCAGTTTGCTCTATTTGCGCATCAAACGATTCATTTCTGGATGAAATTATTGCCAACGATGCAGGCGAACGGATCCACGTCTGTTCCGATTCCGATTATTGCCAAACGCGTAAAGCCCTTCCAGCATGAGCATGAAAGAAGCGCCGTTGCTTAGCGTTACTGGCATCTGCAAGAGGTATGGCCAAATTACAGCACTGCATGATGCCAGCTTTGACTTATGGCCAGGTGAAGTCATGGCTATCGTCGGCGAGTCAGGTTCAGGGAAATCGACTTTGCTCAATGCCATTGCCGCGCTCGACCGACCAGACGCAGGTAAGGTCGAATTCCTTTGCCGTGATGGAAGCGTGCAAAGCGTTTATGCAATGACGCAAGCACAACAACGTTTATTAGCTCGGACCGATTGGGGTTTTGTTCACCAGAATGCTGCCATGGGCTTACGAATGGATGTCTCTGCCGGTGCCAACATAGGCGAACGCCTCATGGGTTTAGGCGAGCGCAATTACAGCAAGCTTCGAAGCACGGCAGAACAATGGTTGCAACGAGTGGAAATTGATGCGACGCGTATTGACGACGCGCCTAGAGTATTTTCTGGCGGCATGCGACAACGCCTCCAAATCGCTCGCAACCTTGTCACCAACCCGCGCTTAGTGTTTATGGATGAGCCCACCTCGGGCCTTGACGTTTCAGTGCAGGCGAAGTTGCTAGATTTGCTGCGCCAACTCACTCGACAAATGAAACTCGCCGTAGTGATCGTCACCCATGATTTAGCAGTCGCGCGTTTGCTCGCTCATCGAATGATGGTGATGCAGCGCGGACGCATTGTTGAAGTCGGGCTTACCGATCAGGTTCTGGATGATCCACAGCATGCTTATACGCAGCTACTCGTTTCTTCAGTGCTGCAACCTTGAACTATCTAGGTACCCCATCATGCTTATGCAAATGAATCAAGTCTCCAAGCGATTTACCCTTCATCAACGCGATGGTGTAGAACTACCCGTACTGAATCGAGTTGACTTGAGTATCGAAAAAGGCGAATGCGTTGTTCTTGATGGCCCCTCAGGTATGGGGAAAAGCACCCTACTGAAACTCATTTATGCAAACTACCGTGCCAGTTCTGGAACCATCACTATTTGCAAAAGCAATGGTCAATCAATCGAGTTGACCAAAGCAACGCCGCGAGAGTTACTAGAAATACGCCGTGAAACCATCGGCTATGTCAGTCAGTTCTTGCGCGTCATTCCACGGGTTTCTGCTCTAGAAATCGTCGCGGACCCATTGATTGAAGATGTACTTGCATCACAAGAAAACAGTCAAGAACTGATGAATGACGCAATCACCAAAGCAAAGAACTTATTGACACGATTATCTATTCCTGAACGGCTTTGGCACCTTCCGCCAGCCACATTTTCGGGTGGCGAACAACAACGCATCAACATTGCTCGAAATTTAATTAAACATCGAGAGCTTTTGCTGCTTGACGAACCCACGGCCTCTCTCGATGTTGAGAATTCCCAAACCGTGATCGCACTTATTAGGGAAGCTATTGAAAGAGGTGCAGCAGTCGTTGGAATTTTTCACGACAAACTGGTGGCCGAAGCAGTAGCTACGCGTCGAATCGACATGGCGCAATATCAACATAGGAGTGCAGCATGAGCTCGACAGTTTTCAAAAATGCCAAGCTAGTACTAGCCAATGAAGTGATCAAAGGCAGCGTTTCAGTCCTTGATGGAATCATTGATTCCGTTGACGAGGGCTCGGTTCAATCCACCGAAGGTTTCGATATGGATGGCGACTACCTGATGCCGGGTTTCGTTGAAATGCATACCGATAATTTCGAGCGTCACCTTATGCCTCGGCCCAAAGTGCAATGGGCTGAACTACCAGCACTGCTGGCGCACGATGGCGAAATTATCGCGGCAGGTATCACTACGGTATTTGATGCGCTTGGCGTCGGAGAGGCCGACCCTGAAAGTGTTCGAGGAAGCACCTGGAAGCAGGCACTTCATGCCATTGATCAGTGCAGTAACGAAGGCCTGTTAAAAGCCGACCATTACCTGCATGTTCGATGCGAACTACCAGCGCCCAATACGATAGATCTTTTTGAGCCTTTTCGAGATTGCGCGCGCCTATCTCTACTTTCCTTGATGGACCACACACCGGGCCAAAGACAATGGGAAAACATTGATGCCGCTCGCGTTTACTACACCGGAAAAAAGGGCTGGTCTCATGAAAAGTTTGAACGACAAGTAGCACAGTCAATCGAGTTGCAAGAAAAATACTCAGAACCACACCGAGCTTACTTTGTTGAATACTGCCGCACTCACGGGCTTGCACTGGCGAGCCATGACGATACCACTTCGGCACATGTTGAACGAGCCTTTTCTGATGGGGCGACCATGTCTGAATTCCCAACAACGATACTAGCTGCCAGCACAGCAAGAGAGCATGGCATGCATAACGTGATGGGTGGCCCGAACGTAGTTCGCGGCGGATCACATTCAGGTAACGTTGCCGCGGCAGATCTGGCCCGCCATGGTTTACTGGACATCCTTTCATCGGACTATGTGCCCAGCAGCCTCCTAGGCGCTGTGGTTCGGCTCGTAGACGATGAAATTCTCACCCTTCCCCAAGCAGTCTCCGCTGTAAGCTACAACCCAGCGCAAGCCACTGGACTAATGGATAGAGGGCGAATAACTCAGGGTTTACGTGCTGATCTTGTTCAGGTTCGCTTTATCGCCATGCCCGAAGGAAAGCGCCATGCTGTAGTAAGGGCCGTTTGGCGGGAAGGTGTACGGGTGCTTTAGGAAGGTATTAACGAAGTGACATCGAATGTTCATGAAACCTTCAAAAAGTTGTCATAGACGCTGACCAAACTATGAGACCTTCGTACTTCCTTAGGAATTCACTATATGGCTCTGCACATTCAACATGTAGATAAGCATTTCTCTAACGGCAAACATGCACTCCGAGATGTCACTATCGATATAGCAGACGGTGAAATGGTGGCACTTATTGGCGCATCTGGGTCAGGTAAATCGACATTACTCCGCATGGTTGCAGGCCTACTGTCTGCGGATGCTTCATCAAAATCATCTATAGAAATCAACGGCTACTTTGTACAAAAGAACGGGCGAATTAGCAAAGACGTTCGAGCTATTCGCGCACAGGTTGGCTTCGTATTTCAGCAGTTCAATCTTGTAGACCGATTACCGGTACTGACGAATGTCTTAGTGGGTCGCTTACACAGCATGCCTTGGTGGCGAGGCGTTGCGAAGATTTTTAATAAGCAAGAACGTGCGCTTGCCTTTGAAGCCCTAGATCGCGTGGGAATTCTCGATTGCCATGCCCAGCGAGCATCGACCTTATCAGGCGGCCAGCAGCAACGAGCCGCCATTGCGCGAACTTTGGTGCAAGGAGCAAAACTGGTCATCGCTGATGAACCTATTGCCTCGCTCGACCCGGAAGCATCGCGCAATGTGATGGAAATTCTCTCCAAGATTCAAAAGGAAGATGGCAGAACCGTCGTTGTATCTTTACACCAAGTAGAAATCGCAATTCGCTATTGCCCTAGAGTGATTGCTCTGAATCAAGGCCGAGTCGTTTATGACGGCCCATCAAGCGCCTTAACACCCGCAATGCTGAGTGACTTATACGGTACGCAAGCCGAAGAATTCAAGCCGAGACCTCAATTTTCAACCGTTCAACCTTTGCCGCTACCCAACGCTAAGGCAATCGGACAAGCAGCATAACTTCATACATAAGGATCAATCATGTTGAAAAAATTACTCACGACCGCAACGATTGGAATCGCGCTAGCAACCGGTACGGCAAGCATTCTTGCCCAAGAGATTAACTTTGGCTTCATTTCTACTGAAGCAAGCCAAAATCTTAAAGCTGATTGGCAGCCATTGATCGACGACATGGAGAAGCAAACCGGCCTAAAGATTAAGGCGTTCTTTGCATCGGACTACGCAGGCATCATCGAAGGAATGCGCTTTAACAAAGTACAGGTCGCGTGGATGGGCAACAAATCGGCCATGGAAGCGGTTGATCGCTCCAACGGCGAAGTATTCGCACAAATGGTCAATGCTGACGGTACCCAAGGCTATTACTCACATCTGATCGTTCACAAAGATAGCCCCATCAAAACCCTTGACGATGTATTGAAAAATGGGAAATCGTTAAGTTTTAGTAACGGCGATCCAAACTCTACTTCCGGTTTCTTAGTGCCTGGGTTTTATGTTTTTGCTCAGAATAAGATCGACCCAAGATCTTTCTTCAAAGTTACTCGTAGCGCTAACCATGAAGCAAACGCCCTCGCAGTAGCCAACAAGCAAATCGATATCGCCACAAACAACAGTGAGAACCTAGAAAAAATTCAGGAACGTCAACCCGAAAAGTTTAAAGATATCCGAATCGTTTGGACCTCACCTTTAATTCCACTTGACCCTATGGTGATGAGCAAAGGTTTGCCTGAAGCGACTAAGACAAAAATCAAAAACTTTTTCTACAATTACGCCAAGACGGATCAGCGCGAGAAAGATATCGTGATGAAAATCTCGAAGCTTTCAGGCTTTAAGGCATCGACCAATGAGCAACTAAAACCGATACGCCAACTCGATTTGTTTGGTAAACGCAATAAACTCGAAAGCGACACCACGATTTCAGATGCCGATAAGAAAATGAAAGTATTAGAAATCGATCAACAACTTGCGGCGTTGAAGTAACAATATGTCAACGATGGATAGCGCCAAACTAAGGGCTTTGACAGAAGCAGCAGCATCAAAGCAAAGCATATTTCGGTACATGGCTTGGGGCGCTATTCTGTTGCTTTTGGCAGCCTCTTGGAAGGGTGCGGATATGCGCCCGCTTGAGCTAATTCGAGATTCGGGAAACATGTCGACCTATGCGGCTGACTTCTTTCCACCTAAATTCGGGCAATGGCGCTTGTACGTCTCCGAAATGATGGTCACTCTGCAAATCGCCTTGTGGGGTACAGCTCTTGCACTTGTCACTGCCGTGCCGCTAGGTTTGATGGCATCCGCAAATATCGTTCCTTGGTGGGTGTATCAGCCTGTTCGAAGGCTTCTAGATTCTTTCCGCGCAATCAATGAAATGGTCTTTGCCATGTTGTTCGTCGTCGCCGTTGGTCTCGGCCCATTTGCCGGTGTACTTGCGCTGTGGATACATACGTCGGGTACTCTAGCAAAGCTATTTTCGGAAGCCGTTGAGGCGATCGATCCCCAACCCGTAGAAGGCATTCGGTCTACCGGTGCATCGGCCTTGCATGAGATTGTGTACGGCGTGATCCCACAAGTCATTCCGCTTTGGACGTCCTTTACGCTGTATCGATTCGAAGCAAATGTTCGCTCAGCAACCGTTGTCGGTATGGTTGGTGCTGGTGGTATCGGCGTTGTGCTTTGGGAAATCATTCGTGGTTTTCAATATGCCGAAACAGCAGCTGTCATGCTGATTATCATCGCAACAGTAAGCGTTATTGATTTGATTTCGGCAAAGGTTCGAAAGTACTTTGTTTAGGGAGAAAGCTTTTCTACGCTCCGTCCTTGGTTTTTAATGCAGAAATACGCCTAGAAATAGCTGATTTGCGTCGAATCAAAAAGTCAAGCAGAAGCGAGTTATAGTCACCTCTCACCGCATCTCGAACAGACTCTCTCTGAGCAAGCGCAATTCGCCATTGGTTGACGAGCGGTGTGTTAGCAAATACGCCGAAATCTTCAATCTGATCAAACACATCGAAGTACCGAAACACCGGAGCGAATGCAGCATCAACAATACAGAAATGCGCCCCCGCAAAGAACGAATCTGAATGCTTACGGCTTGCAAGTGCTACTTCAAGTTGCTCGAATTTTTCAGCCAACGCCTTCGCTTTACCGTTCAGTTGTACGTCGTCGGCCGCACCATACATCGCGCCAATACCATTCAAGCTTGCCGACGCAAATTCCATCCACGCCCTGTGCTTAGCACGCTCAAGCGCATCAGTTGGATGCATTGCTTTATCCACTGTTTCATCTAAGTATTCGCAGATCACCGCTGATTCGAAAATGGGTTCTTCGTCGACCAGTAGCACCGGTGTTTTGCCCAATGGTGAGGCCTTCAAAAACCAATCTGGTTTGTTGGCCAAGTCGATATCAATTCGCTCGAATGGCACGCCCTTCTCTTTCATCACAATCACCGCGCGCTGAACATAGGGGCATAAAAGATGGCTGACTAATGTGAGTTTGCTTTCCATATTCATGCGCCTTTAAAACTTGGAACAAAGCGTTCGCTGCGACGAACTGTGAATGCGCCGTCTCCGATCAACCAAAGGGCAATCGACGCAAATACAAGGAACACTGGGTATTCCCATCCACCGTTGGCACTAGTATGTACCCAGCCGTTGCCCAAATGTACAGAGGCTGCCACAGCCATGATTGGTACCAACGCTAAAGATACCTGCCTAGCGTAGATGCCTAGCACCAAAGCTATTCCGCCAAACAGTTCGATCGCGAAAACCGGATAGGCGAGAAAACCCGCAAACCCGACACTTTGAAAGAACTGCGCCGTACCCGGAAGCGTAAATACTAAAAGCTTTAGCAGCGCGTGCGCTATCCACATAACACCTAAACTCACACGCAAAAGCGTAACGCCAAGTTGGTTGGATTGACTCATTGTATTTCTCCATTGATTGGTAAAGAATGGACTTTAATATTTCTTAATCGCAATGAAAATAGGCAAAAACACAAACAATGAATGCAAAATTGCAATACAAAATCTCGGCTCCTGATTTAGAAACCATCCTCGCACTGACTCGAACCGGCAAACTCGCCGATGCCGGAGAGCGCTTGCAAATCGATGCATCCACCGTTTTTAGGGCTTTGCAGAAAATTGAAAAAGGCTTAGGTCAACAATTATTCGAGCGAAGTCGCACAGGTTATAAGCCGTTGGAACTTGCGCAAGAACTAGCAGCGCGCGCCGAGAACATGGAATTTGAATTAGAGTCCGCACGTTCGATTGCACAACTCGACCCAGAAAAAGTCGCTGGGTCAGTTCGAATTACGACTACCGACACTGTGCTTCATGGCCTCATCGGGCCGCTGCTTCCTAGGTTAAAAGCGATCCACCCACTGCTTTCATTCGATCTACACACTGGTAACGAACTTGCGAGCTTAACTCGCCGCGACGCCGATATTGCCGTGAGAGCGACCAAACGCCCACCGCAGCATCTCATCGGTAAGCACTTAGGCCCGATTAAAGTCGCCATATATGCGTCAAACAAATCAAAAATTCGAAAGGCTGATTTAGCTGCGATATCTAAAGCCCCATGGATTGCGCCCGACGAGGCCTTACCGGATCATCCTTCAGTTATTTGGCGTAAGAAACACTTTCCAAAACTCTCGCCGACGTACAGAGTGAGTAGCATCATGACCGTGGCAGAACTTATCGGCCAAGGGTTAGGTATCGGCGTGCTGCCTATATTTTTGGCAAACCCCCGTAGCGATTTGAAACTGCTTTCCGAAACCATCGAGGAATCGCAAACCGAGTTATGGCTTCTGACCCATACGGACGCTAGGCATTTACGTCGTGTTTCGTCGGTGTACAGCTTTATCTCACAAGAGCTTAATCTAAACACTATTTGCTAGGAGGTCACATACATTTCACTGCTCCGGGAACGCAAAAAGGGCAAACCGAGGTTTGCCCTTTGCAACATTAACGCCAGTAAACCAGCGAATGTTGAGCTCAAGCTTACTTCTTAGCAGCTTTGCTTTTTTTAGCTTTCTTAGCCATATTTGCCCCTGAATTAATTGATGACCGAAGGTGGTCTTGTGTTTTAACGACCATCGTAAGAATCGGTTGACAAAATAATTACAACTTTCAGGCGGGTTATTTAAAACGATAACTGGTGCCCAGCATGAGGGCAGCTTTGCCTAGAAATTGCGCGTCCGCAGACCAGGCGCTATTTATTTGATATCCAATCGATGGAACGATGACGGGCGAGAAGCCACTATAGTTCAAAGGCAGGTTATTGTTATACGGTGCTTTGTAGCCATAAATCACTCCTGCGGTCCATTTAACATACAGGCCATCGACACCAAGTACATCGTCATAACGCCTACCCCACAAAAATACATACAGGGCTTCTTGCCCAAAACTGTTGGAAAAAAATGCCGATCCGCGAAGAGATTTATCTGGCAATTGTTGCTCATAGCCTACCAGCCATACAGGTTTATGTGCTGGGCTGTAGGTATAGTGTTTAGTGTAAGGGGAAACGAAAATAGACTCTCGTATTCCGGTATCTTGGGCTTGAACATCAGTACTACGGGTACCAATAGAGATGAATATAGAAAGAGTCAGCAATGCTAGTAACTCTTTGACTTTCAGACTTTTCAACGCACGAATCTTTCAAAACTGAGCCGCTCCAAGCGACTCATCTCAGGTTTAACCACTCAAATTATGCGCAGTCAGTTAACAGCTTGCGCACAGCTGGATCAACGCCTCCTTCAGCCAACGTTGCTTCCAAACCCCGCC
>JAYWIG010000256.1:0-2617 GCA_043789035.1 Betaproteobacteria bacterium | reverse complement strand
AAGTTCATCGCCGGGCCTATCGCTTTGGCATAAGCCGTAACCAAATGCTTTGCCGCTGTGTTCTTCGCTTTTGCTTGAATATCCTTTTCGAAGGCCGTAACGCTGTCGACTATACCTTGCCTCAGTTGTGCTGCCGTACACGGGGCTGGTATGAAGCCGGAGGAGAGCGCTGTCGAGCCTTGTGGCATGGCATCGCGCTCGATGACAATGCAATCGACTCCGAGGTGATGTAGCTTAAGCGCCGCGACTAAACCGCAAGCGCCCGCGCCCACAATCGCTACCGAAGTGTTAGCACTGTCACCGGTAGGCTGACCTTCTTTTATCGCTGGCTTCATGCATGCGACACAAGAAATTCAGTGCAAGTCATCACTGTCGAGATGGTGGCCATATCCGCAAGGGCAATAGCGTGGTGGTTACCGAATGCCGCACAGCCATCGCATAATACGGTATTGTGATACTCACGTAAATGAGCGTCGCGTAAAGTGCTGGCCACGCCGCCGTTTGTCACAATGCCGCATAATGCTAAATGCTCTATACCAGCATGCTTCAAAATCCAATCGAGTTGGGTGTTAAAGAAAGCTGAGTAAGCAACCTTACATATGCTGATATCTACATAAGGCATGATTTCGTCAACATTGGCTTGGCCTTTGCTGCCCGGCGCGAAATCACCTCTCTTCAGGAACGGCCTTAACGCTTTTAAGTGCGATGAAATCATCGGCTCACCATTGGCGTCGGGCCATAAAGTGAATTGGCTAGCGATCACTAAGCCGCCACCTGCTTTAACTGCTTTCGCAACTCTGGCAACTCGCAACGGTAGTTCTAACGCAGACGGGTTGGTAGCGCCGCCGCGCAAATAGGCACCATCCGATGCTAAAAAGTCATTCTGTAAATCAACAATAATGAGGGCGGTTTTTTCGAACATTTTTGGTTACACTGCTTTGATGATGAGGTTGCCAAGCGAGTCTACCCTCGCCTTGAATGTTGGTTCTAACCAAACAGTGGCGTCCGGTTGCTCTAAAATCGCGGGGCCTTCGATTTCGGTACCGACAGCAAGAGCTAAGCGATCAAATCGTTTTGCTTCCCACCATTGGTTGGCATGGAATACTTTTTGTGATGTTGGTTCAATATGGGATTGTGTTTTCCCTTCTTTAGGGGCTAGAAGTGCCAAATTAAATTTAGGTCGAATACCAATCTTGGCGTAGCGTAGGTTCATCACTCGAATAACTATACCTTTTAATGTTCTTCCAAACGCTGCCTGATATGTTTCCTCAAAAGCTTTCTGCAATAACTCTTTGCTGAGTAACAACAAATCACGCATCGAGATTTTTACTTGCAGGGTATGTGTTTGCCCTGCATATAGCATGTCGAAGGCGACTTGCTGCTTAATGCCTTCAAATTGAACGCCAGCGCTATTCAAACGCTGCTCGCAGTCAATCGAAAGTTGTGCAATGCGGTTCTGCAATTCATTGATGTCGAGCTCGTCAATGGCTTTGTTTAAAGTTTGCACCGCATCATGTCGCATATCGGCCATCACACAACCTAATGCCGAAGTGACACCTGGATAGCGCGGAACAATGCCGGTAGTTACACCGACTTCGCGCATCATGGCGCACACGTGTAAGGCACCACCACCACCGAAAGGCATGTAAGCGAATTGCCTTGGGTCATGGCCTTTCTCAATCGATACCAGACGAATCGCGCCTGCCATACGGGCATTGGCGACGGTTAGTATTGCCTCTGCCGCCTGCAAGGTGGTTAAGCCTAAAGGCTTTGCAATGTGAGTTTCGATTGCCACTTCAGCAAGCCTTTGATTCAAAGGCTTTAGCAAACCACCGCCGATAGGGCGCGATGCCGCAATGCGGCCTAGCACCACGTTAGCGTCTGTTACAGTCGGCCTAGAGTTACCCCGTTCATAGCAGGCTGGGCCCGGCACACTACCTGCTGATTCTGGCCCAATTTGCAACATGCCGCTGGCGTCGACACTTGCTATGGAGCCGCCGCCTGCGCCAATCGTTTCAATCTGAATCATCGGGGCACGAATCACGATGCCAAATTCAATGGCGGTTTGTGCTGCTAGAGCCGCCTCACCTTTGGCAACCAACGAAACGTCGAAAGAGGTTCCGCCCATGTCACCGGTGATCACATCTGCGAAACCAGAGGCTTGCGCAATCGCAGCACAGGCAATCACACCAGCCGCTGGCCCCGATAACGCTGTGAGTGCAGGTAGCTCGCAGGCGGTATCGCGCGACATTACACCGCCGCTACTTTGAACGATTAGCAGTTCACCGTCGAAGCCCTTTAAGCGCAAATCAGTATCGAGGTTGCTTAAGTAAGTTCCAACCACAGGCTGCAAGGCTGCATTAATAGTGGCGGTTGAGCAGCGCTCGAACTCGCGAATCTCGGGTAATACTTCGCAAGCAGCAGTAACGTGCTGATTCGGCCATACTTCGCGAACTGCTGCTGCTGCCGCTTTTTCATTGGCTTGATTGGCAAAACCATTGATGAAGAAGATACACACTGCTTCGCAACCTGCGGCGATCAATGCTTTGGCTTGCTGCACAACTTGCGCAATATTCACAGGGGTATGAATAGTTCCATCGGCGAGTACACGCTCATC
>JAYWIG010000255.1:0-2621 GCA_043789035.1 Betaproteobacteria bacterium | reverse complement strand
TAATCGTGTTAAAAATTCTTTGCAAGCCTCTTGGCTGCCACATAAAAAGGCATTCACACCCTCTGGAGCAAGCAATACCGTGCCCTTCACTCCGAGCGATGTACCATCGGCAAGAATAGAGAGTCGGGTTTTGGCTAGGTCGCCTTCGATTTCGGCGAACTGGTAAAGGGCAATGTTCAAATACACAGTAAAATTTTACCCGTGAATGCAGTAACTGAAATTTCCATCGAACAACTCGCCTCTCCTAGCCTAGAGGCTGGCCAAACCGTGCCTAACAACCTTGGCCCAAAGTTTGTTCACCTTCGCGTGCACTCAGAGTATTCGGTTGCCGATTCGATTGTTCGTATCGATTCTTTGGTTGAAGCAGTTAAGGCTGATAAGCAGCCCGCTGTCGCAATAACCGATCTTGGTAACTTGTTCGGTTGGATTAAGTTCTATCGCGCCGCTCGTAGCACCGGTGTGCAGCCGATTTGCGGTGTTGACACTTGGGTTAGCAACTTTAAAGAGCGCGATCGGCCCCATAGAGTGTTGCTGCTTTGTGCTTCGCCAGACGGTTATAAGCGCTTGTGCCAATTGCTGTCGAGAGCGTGGCTAGAAAATGAGTATCGCGGCCGTGGTGAAATCAACCCGACATGGTTTGATGAAGGTAGTAACGACGGTTTGATTTGTTTGTCTGGCGGCCTTTCTGGTGAGCTAGCATATGCGCTTGTCAGTGGTTCAGGCAGCGATGCCAATGCTGGCCGTGTGGCACGAGTGTGGGAAAAACGGTTTCCCGGAGCGTTTTATATCGAAGTACAGCGTACTGGCACGCAAGAAGCGGAGAATTACACTCGATTGGCGGCGGTACTGGCTGCCAATTTGGGCCTGCCTTTAGTCGCAACCCATCCAGTGCAGTTTTTAAAGCCCGATGAGTTTCGCGCTCATGAAGCGCGCGTGTGTATCTCGGAAGGGGAAATTCTCGCAAACCCGAGACGTTCGAAAAAGTTCACAGAGCAGCAATACCTAAAGTCGCAAAGTGAAATGGTGGAGTTGTTTTCTGACTTGCCAGTGGCTTTACAAAATGCGGTTGAAATTGCGCAGCGTTGCTCCCTGCCCATGGTGCTTGGTAAGCCACAGTTGCCTGATTTCCCAACCCCTGTGGGTATGACAATTGACGACTACATGCGTCAGCTTTCGCATGAAGGTTTGCAAAAGCGCATGTTGCGTTTGTTTGAAGACCCAGCAGCACGTGAGGCAGCACAAGAGTCATACAAGGCACGCTTAGATTATGAATGCGACACCATTAAACAAATGGGTTTCGCTGGTTACTTTTTGATCGTTGCTGACTTTATTAATTGGGCTAAAGCTAATGAAGTACCGGTGGGCCCAGGCCGCGGCTCTGGAGCCGGTTCACTAGTTGCTTTTGCACTGGGCATCACCGATATCGACCCAATTCCCTATGCCTTGCTGTTTGAGCGATTCTTAAACCCAGAGCGGGTATCCATGCCCGACTTCGATATCGACTTTTGCCAAGACAATCGTTGGCGAGTGATTGAGTACGTGCGTGGTCGATACGGTGCCGATGCAGTAAGCCAGATCGCTACTTTCGGAACCATGGCCTCGAAAGCAGTGATCCGCGATGCGGGCCGTGTGCTAGACATGGGCTACAACTTTTGCGATCAGCTCAGTAAGTTGATTCCGGTTGTGCAAAATAAGCCTCTTTCTTTGGATAAAGCCAAAGAAGAAGAGCCGTTGCTAAAAGAGCGCGAGGAAAAAGAAGACGAAGTACGAGAGTTATTTGCGCTTGCTGGGCCGCTTGAAGATTTGACCCGTAACGTCGGTATGCATGCCGGTGGTGTATTAATTGCACCGGGTAAGCTCACCGATTTTTGCCCGCTTTATAAACAACCGGGCGCTGATGCATCGGTGATCAGCCAATACGATAAAGACGACGTTGAAGCGGTAGGCCTTGTCAAGTTCGACTTCCTTGGGCTGCGTAACTTAACCATTATCGATATGGCGGTGCGCTGGATTAATAGCCACCACAAAATTGGTTTAGAGCTAGATCGCTTAACGTTTGATGACAGCGAAGCCTACCAAGTGCTACGCGATGCCAACACTACCGCCATTTTCCAGGTGGAAAGTGATGGCATGAAAAAGCTGCTCAAAAAATTGCAACCCGATCGTTTTGAGGACATTATTGCGGTACTTGCCTTGTATCGCCCAGGGCCACTCGGCTCAGGCATGGTGGATGACTTTATTCTGCGTAAAAAAGGCCAGCAGAAGATTGATTACTTCCACCCCGATTTGCAAGCTTGTTTAGAGCCGACCTATGGGGTGATCGTGTATCAAGAGCAGGTGATGCAGATCTCCCAGATCATCGGCGGCTATACGCTCGGTGGCGCCGACTTACTTCGTCGCGCCATGGGTAAGAAAAAAGCCGAAGAGATGGCCGAGCACCGCGGCATGTTTGTTGAAGGTGCGAAGAAAAAAAATTACGACGAGGGTTTAGCAAACAAACTCTTCGATTTAATGGCAATGTTTGCAGAGTACGGTTTTAACAAATCGCATACCGCTGCCTATGCGGTTCTGACTTACCAAACAGCTTGGTTGAAGGCGAAGTACACAGCCGAGTTCATGGC